>CAZLIX010000014.1:15079-15380 GCA_964559795.1 Microcaldota archaeon | reverse complement strand
AGAAAAATGGTATTTCTAGATTGTTTTTAGGTATTATTCTAATGTCAAACTCCTTGAATTCTCCAAATGTTTTTTCTTTCTCATAAATTACTGAATAAATCACTGGATTAAATTTTTTTGCAATTTCAAGTACAACTCTTTCGACTCCGCCTTTTTGATTTAAAAAAGGCTGGGCAATTATTAAATCCATAATTATACTCCATAGTATTTGATTAGTCTTTCAATTCCTTCTTCTAAAGATACCTTTGCCTTAAACCCTAATATTTTTTCAGCTTTGGTCGTATCTGCAAGAGTTGTTTGC
>CAZLIX010000014.1:0-15069 GCA_964559795.1 Microcaldota archaeon | reverse complement strand
AATAATTTTTAATCGGTTTTATAATATATTTTGGTTTGAGTTTTTTCCCCAACTTTTTATTTAAAATTTCAATCATTTCATTTATTGTAATATTTTTTCCAGTTCCAACATTAAATATTCCCGAAACCTTTTTTTCCAAAGATAAAATATTTGCATTAGCTATATCATCTACGTAAGTAAAATCTCTTGTTTGGGTTCCATCCCCATATACAACAGGTTCTTCATTTTTAGATAATGCCCATAAAAATTGTGAAATAAGATTCGCATAATTCCCTTTACTTTCTTCATGTGGCCCATAAACACTAAAATATCTAAGGCCTATTACATCAATTCCATATAATTTATGGTACAATTCCCCAATTCTGTCCATTGCGTATCTTCCTTCCGTATAAAAATCAGTTATATGAGGAATCATTTCCTCGTTTTGAGGAGGTCGATAGCCATTATAAATAGAAGAAGTTGAAGCATACACTATTTTTTTTATATCATTTTTTCTTGCATACTCTAAAATTGAAACGAATTCATTATATATCTTGGATGTAAGCATATGATCCTTCATATACATAGGAGTTGAAGAGTAAATTCCCTGATGGCAGATAAGATCAAATTTTTCATGAGTATTTTTGAAAAAGTCTCCCGAATCTGATTCTACTACTTTTATTTTATTTTTTATATTTTCAATATTTTTTTCATTTCCCGTATGGAAATTATCAACTACTGTTACAGAATAATTCTTTTGGATTAGTTTTTCTGCAATATTTGAACCTATAAATCCTGCGCCACCAGTAAGTGCTATTTTCATAAAATCACACAAATAATTTACAAGTAAATCTTTAAAATAGATTATTTCAAGTTATAATATGCTCAATGCCTGTTCTAAACACTTATCTAATCATAAATTTCACTTAATTTTTATTTTAATCATTTATTCTCTAATCTTATTATCTACTTATTTAAATTCATATCTTCCCGGAGGTGTTGATGCATCAACTCATCTATTCCAAACTTGGCTTTTTTCAAAAGAGGGGTTTGCCTCCTGGAACCACTGGTGGTATGCTGGAAATCCACAATTAGAACAATATCCCCCACTAACTCATTTTTTGCCTTCTTTATTAGCCCCATTATTTGGAATTGAAATCTCATATAAAATAATTTTTTCAATTTTATTTCTTTGCATACCTTTGGCATTTTACATTTTTATAAAAGATTTTGATTTGAAAAAAGAACAGAAATTGGTCGCATTGTATTTTTTCTCCTTTTCAGTTGTTTTTGTGCATTACTTGCAGGGAGGCACATATTCTAGTTTAGTTTCAATACCTTTTGTCATTCTTTTTTTTAAGTATTCTTTACTATTTTTAAAAAATCTTAATTTTAAATATTTTCTATTTGCTTCTTTTTCTTTGGCAATAGTTGCGCTTTCCCATTTGTTTATGCCGATAGGCGCAGTATTATTGTTATCTATTTACCTATTTTGTTTTTTTAGGGAGTTAAAATTTTTCAAACGCTTTGTTGTAATTTTGATTTTAGGAGGAGTCTTAGTTTCCTTTTTTTGGGCCCCCCTCTATTTTAATTATTCAATGTCAGAAAAATCTGATTCAAATTCAATTAATTTTATAAAGGAGATATTATTATTTCCATTAGAAATGTGTTTTAGGAGCCTGTTTTCCTATATTAATTTAATCTCTATTTTAGGAATTTTTATTTTTGTAGTGCTTTTGGCATTTTGCCTTTTGCATTATTATAAAAATTCACAAAAAAACAATATTTTTTTCCTGATTTTAATATTTCTAATTCCACTTATTTTATATTTATTTCTTCCAAATCCATATCCAGGTATAATTAAAGGAAAGTTGCCTCTATTATATCCTATATTTTTTGCCATAATTATAGCCCCAATTTTCACAGTGAATAAAAAAATCGATCATTTAATTATTTTTTTAATCCTTTTAATGTTTATTTCATTTATTATGCATCCGCAAGCATATATACCAAATGAAATTATAGATATTTCTAGCTGGGCTTCAAACAATACAGGGCAAAGAGCATTATTTCTTCCGCAGGGCTTTGGTTTACTAACTTACAACGAATCAAGGCCAAACGCATATGAATACTTATATGAAGTATATCTTTTTCCAGCTTATTTTGGAAAAGAAGTTTACAATGGATGGTTTGGAGAGATGGCTCCGCACTCTAAAAAAGATGAAAAAATACTTTTCAATTGCGCTTATTCAAAATCCTATGAAGAAATTTTTAAAGATTCCTTGTTTTCCTGGGAAAGTATTACTACTAAAAGATCTAATTGTACCTTGGATACAAATCCCAAAGAATTTTGCAGTATAATTCAAAACTCAGGAATAGACACTGTTTTTGTGAATACCTTCTTTCCAGAAGTTGTTGATTATATAAACAATGCAAATTGTTTTGAAAAAATAAGTTCATTTAAATCATTGGTAGCATACAGGGTTTTAGATTCAAAACCATATATTGACAAAAATTTACCTTATGAAAAGAAATCAGGCAAGATAACAATTTTCACTAACGAATCTATAAATCAAACCATTATCGTTAGAGAAAGTTATTATCCATATTGGAAAGCATATCTTGATTCAAAAGAAATTAAAATATTTGAAAATGATGATTTTTTAGAAATCCCAATTTCAGTTAAAAACAAAACACATATTATTGAACTGAACTATCAATCCCAAAAGTTTTATCATATTTTTGATATTATTTCAATAAGTGGCTTGTTTGTAGCATTACTATTAATTTTAAAACCTTCTACCCTATCTTTTTTAATTAAATATTTAAACTAAGTGTTTTTATGGTGCAACTTTCAATAATAATTCCAACCTGGAATGAAAATGAAATAATAGAAAAAACCATTAATTCTATTTCATCTAGCCTTGAAAAAGATAATTTAGAATATGAAATTTTAGTTATGGATGATGAAAGCAATGATGGGACAGTAAAAATTGTCCAAAGCCTTTCTTTAAAAAATCCAAAAATCCAATTAATTAAGCATCAGCCCCCCAGAAGCTTTGGTTATTCAATAAAGGATGCAATACAGCTTGCCAAAGGCGAACTTTCTGTAATAATGATGGCAGACCTGTCTGATGATCCAAAATACCTAAAAGAAATGTATCAAAAATATAAAGAAGGTTATTTGGTAATTGTTGGATCTAGATTTCTTAAAGGCTCAAAAGTTTATGATTACCCATTTTTAAAGATGGTTTCAAACCGGCTTTTTAATATTGCAGTGATGGTTGGATTTTTTACAAATATCAATGACACTTCAAATAATTTCAAGGCATTTGACACAAAAAAGGCAAAGAGCATATCTCTTGAATCTAAAAGCTTTGAGGTTGGAGCAGAATTAATGCTTAAGATGCTCATAAAAGGAGAAAAAATTACCCAGATTCCTGTAAGTTGGACGGACAGGACAAAAGGACAGGCAAAGTTTAAACTTAAAAACACTTTCATTAAATATTTTGTATTATTTCTTAAAATGCTAAAATTAAGATATATTGGTGAATAAATGAAAATCTGTATTATCGGTATTGGCAGGGTTGGACTTCCACTTGCAATGCATTTTGCAAAAAAGGGAATTTTTACTTATGGAATTGATGTTGATTTGAAAAAAATCGAGGGCTTAAAAAAAGGAGAGATGCCATTTTTAGAAAAAGGAGGCCCAGAGCTTTTAGAAAAAGTAATAGGGCATAATTTTTATCCGACAAATGATTTTTCAAAGGTCAAAGAATGCGATGGGATAATTTTAACCCTTGGAACACCTGTCGATGATTTTATGAACCCTGATTTTTCACAGATTGATTCTTGCCTTAATTCAATAATTAAACATCTAAAACAAAACCAAATCTTAATTTTAAGAAGCACAGTATCTCCAGGATCAACAGGGTATGTGAAAAATTATATAGAAACCCACACTTCTCTAAGGGTTGGAAAAGATTTTTACCTAGCTTTCTGTCCTGAAAGAATTGCAGAAGGAAAGGCATTAAAAGAATTAGAAGAGCTGCCTGAAATTGTAGGTGGGGTCGATGTTATCAGCACTAAAAAAGCAGTAGAGCTTTTCAAGACAATAAAAGAGGAAGTTTATCCGACAAATTCAATAAATGCAGAGCTGCTTAAATTATTTACAAATATGTACCGCTATATTAATTTTGCAATCGCAAATGAATTTATGGTAATTTCAGAGGAATGGGGAGCAAATATTTATGAAATTGTAGAGCTTTCAAATAAAAACTATGCGAGGGGCGGTCCTAAAATCCCGGGGTTTGCGGCAGGCCCGTGCCTTTTTAAAGACGGCTTTTTTTTAACCTCAAACATTCCATTTCCAGATTTAATTTCAGCATCATGGAAAATAAATGAAACGCTTCCAGCATACCTTATACAAAAAGCCAAAAAATTAAAGGAAATAAAAGGAAAAAACTGCGTAATACTTGGAATGGCCTTTAAAGCAAACAATGATGATGATCGAGCATCACTTTCATATAAGATAGAAAAAATATTCAAAAGGGAAATGGCGCAGGTAAAAACGCATGATATTTACAGAGATGGCGAGAATTTTGAAGAAATAATAAAAGATGCAGATTTTTTAGTAATTGCAACTGCGCACGATGAATATAAAAAATCTTTGGACTTTTATAAAAAACTAATAAAAAAAGATTGCGTAATAATTGATATCTGGAACGTCTTTAAGATGGGTTCAGCGGTTTTTAGGTGTTGAAAAATGGCAAGAATTTTAGTAACCGGAGGGGCGGGATTTATAGGAAGCCAAGTTGTAAAAAAACTTTTAAATGAAGGGCATGAAATAACAGTTGCAGATAATTTAAGCAAAGGGCAGATAACAAATATTGATCTAAATAAGGTTGAGCTTAAAAAAGTGGATTTATGCGATGCGAATCAGGTTAAAGGATTATTAAAAGACCAGGAATACTGTTTCCATTTTGCAGCAAAAATAGGAGGAATTGGATATTTTCATAAATATCCCGCAGAGATTATAAGGGATAATACATTAATGTATTCAAATCTTTTAGATGAGGCCTTAAAATCAAACTCTTTTGAAAAAATGGTCTATCTATCATCTTCAATGGTTTTTGAAAGGACTTCTTTTTTTCCTTCAAAAGAAGAGGATATTTTTACATCCCCCCCACCGATAACCCATTATGGGTTTTCAAAATTAATTGGGGAATTTTATTCAACAGGCTATCACGACCAGTACGGACTTAAATATACTATTTATAGGCCATTTAATGCATATGGCCCTGGGGAAGTTCCTGAAAATGAAGTAGGAATTGCACACGTAATACCTGATCTGATAAAAAAAGTTTATGTTGATAAGCAGTACCCTGTTGAAATTTTAGGAGATGGAAAACAAATCCGTTCTTATACATATGTTACAGATCTTGCAGATGCAATGGGTACACTTACTTTTGATAAGAGAACTGATAATAATGATTATAATGTTGCAAACCCAGAGCCTTATGAAGTTATGGAACTTTTAGAAAAAATCTGGAAGCTTTGTGGTCCAAAGGATAAACCATTAAAAGTAAGGCATTTGCCAACCTTTAAAGATGATGTATTAAAAAGAATTCCAAGCGCCGAAAAAATATTTTCTCTTGGATGGAAGCCAAAAGTTGAGCTTGACACAGGTTTAAAAAATACATTAGAATGGATAAAAGTTAAATTAAATTAGCGTTAACTTTTTTTTTTGGCTCAGTGGTCTATCGAACTAATCTCTTTAAATATTTTTTTTATTCCCTCTTTTTTTATAAAGCCAATAAGTTCAAATGCGCCAAAAGAATCAATAATTATCATTACAAATCTCGTTATAATGCCAAATACAATCCCTGTTTCAGGAGATACCCCAAATAAAACTAAAATAATTGAAAATCCAAGTTCAGAAGCTCCTCCTCCTGCAAGGGTCGGAAGAGGTATAAATTGTATTAATGTTGTAGTTCCTTGAAATATTAAAATAAATAGGTAATCTAAGATTCCGCCATCAAATATTACTATTCCAAGCGCTTTTGCAATTAAAAACCACTCAAGTCCCTTTATTGCCCAGCTTGTTAATGTTATGCCTATTATTTTCCATTTTATGTTAAAGAGTTTGTGCGATTTTTTTTGCATTAAATCAAATAAGCTGTAAAACTTAGTCCCAAGAGGGATCTTTTTTATAAATGAGAATTTTTGCAAAAAACCTTCCATAAATAAAAGGCAACAAAGAAACAATATCACAAAAATTATTGAAAAAATTGCAACTATCGTTGCAAAAATATTGTTTTTAAGCCCTTCTATTTTATCTATGATAATCACCATCATCATTGCAAGAGAAAATGCCTTAATTGTAAAATCAAATAATTGTGGTCCAAGTATTGTCAATATCGAGTCATTTATTGGTATTTTTTCTTTAGTTGAAAGGGAAAATGCAGTTAAAAAATACCCTGATCTTGCAGGGGTAAAATCAGATGCAAGCATTCCTGCAAGGTTTGATTTGAATATTTCAATAAATTTGAATTTATAATCAAGACTTACCAGCACTTCCCTTATTCTTATCGACATCACTGCTAGAAGAATAATATATAGCAAAAGAGCTGCAAAAATAAAATAATAATTTGAATTTAAAATTATCTGGATTATTTTTGAAATATCAAATATCGAAAGTATTATTGCAAATATAATTATCGTTATACCGATATTAATTATGTAGTCTTTCAGATTTTTCATTAAATTTTTCCCTATTTTACATATCACTACCTTTTTTTAATCTTTTCAGAAATTATAATGTTATGAAATTTGATAAATTTGATTATCTTTTTTTCGTTTTGCTGTTATATTCATTATATGTTGCTTTTTCATTAGTTTCCCAATTAAACCAAATTCCAAGCCCCATCTATGGAGGGGATTATTATAATGGCCTTGGAGGAGTAATTCATATTTTAGATGGGGGCAATATTTTAGACAGCGCGCAAATGGCAGGCCAGGTTCCGTGGGTTCCATGGCTTTATCATGCCTCTGTTGCGATATTTTCAAAAATAACTTTTCTTGATGCAATTCATTCTTTAATTTATTTTTCGATTCCAATACTTATTTTTTCAGTAATTTTACTTTATTTTTTTGTTATCAACTTAACCGGAAAAAAATATTTTGCGCTTATTTTAATTCCACTGCTTCTTTCGCTAGGCACCTTTCCGACATTTAAATATTCAGATCTTGCATCTATTTTAATTACCCCTTTTTTTTTTTTTTCATTTTTGGTTTTTTTAAAAGATAAAAATATCAAAACAGCACTGCTTTCAGGAATGGCACTTGGCCTTACAGGGCTTTGTAATACGCAGGCGTTTTTTGCAGGGTTTATATTTTTTGGATTTTCTGCATTACTTTTCATTATCCCAGATATTTATAGTTTTAAGGATAAGAAAATTATCTTAAATTCAAATTCAACCAAGCAAGTAAAACTGTTTGCGATCATTTTTATTGTCGGATTGTTAATTTCATTATTATTCTGGTTTAGGCCTATATTCATATTTGGCGGAAATACCCCAAATGATATCCAAAATATAACCACTCCGGACATTACAAATCCAATTTATCTATGGCAGACCATTTCCAATTCCGTATCTCCTTTGTTTTTTCCATATTCTTCTGGCATTTTGATTATTTTTTCAATAATTAACATTATGGGCCTTTATTATATTTTTAGAAATTTTGCCAAATTGGAATCTAAATTTATGATTGTACTGATTTTAGTATGGATTTTTTCATCAATACATCCTTTATTTACATTGCCCCTGTTTAAGTTGCACCTTGTAAATTTTATGCTTGTAGATCAAATCTCACGTTTTACATCACTTTTATTAATTTCATTTGGTCTTTTATTTATCGATGAAAAAGTAAAATCAGTTAATTGGAAAATCCTTGTTTTTTCAATCCTGTTCATTATCGCATTTTCAAATTACAATGAAATTTGGTCTCAAAAAGGAGAAGATGTATGGATTTTGCAAGGAAAGCTTGAAATGTATGAGCCATTTTCAATGCTTTCTGGTTGGATTCGCAATAATACCCAAGTTAATGATGTTTTTATTACAACGAATGAAGATGGATTTATGCTTAATGCAATATCAGGTAGAAAAGTACTTTCATATAGAAGAGCCCATTCAAGCCCATATATTGATATGAACCAAAGAATGGCAGATCAGGCAGTAATTGTTTATGGAGAAAATGATAATATAAGAAAACTGCTTTTGGAAAAGTATAATATTACTTATTTATTGTGGACTGATAGATGGGTTTTAAATGAATTCCAGTTTGATGAAGAGGGACAACTTATCGGTTTTTTTGATCCATTAACAGTCCCAAACAATCTTACAAATCAAAAATACTGGTCTGAAAATGGAATAAAATACCAATTATTTACTTTTTCAATGGATCCTGCTCCTAGGGATGGTGCTCCGGTGTATGACCAACTTGTTGCAGCCCCGTATGAGTTTAGCACAGAGCCTCTAAATCCAGATATTTATAATCATTTTACATTAGTAAAAACAATAAAGTACAATGGATATGAGATTTTCAGGATTTATAAAATAAAAGAGTAATTATTTATCTTCCAAATCGATTCCAATCTCTTTTAACTTAGCCCTTATTTCATCTGATTTTGAATAATTTTTCTCTTTTCTATACAATTCTCTTAATTTTTTTAATTCACCAAGAATTTTATCCTCATTTTTTTCATTTATTCCACATTCATTTGCAATTGCTTTTAATCCATCAATATCAATTTTTTTATTTTCAATTACAAAACCAAATATCCATAAAATATTTTCAAATTCTTTTTTCAAATACTCAAAAGCTTCCTTCGATACTCCTTTTTCTTCAAGTGCAATATTTATTTTTTTTACAAGATTGAAAAAAGATGCAAATGCCATTGGAGTATTAAAGTCATTATCCATATGAAAATAAAATTCATCAATCTCTTTTTTGAAATGTTCAATTTTTTCTCCGTCACTGCGCGGTTTTTCCATCTTTAATCTTTCAAATGCATTCAATACCCTCTCAACTGTTTTCTTGGACGCTTCAATCTCACTTTCACTAAAATCAACAGGGCTTTTATAATGATTTTGCGCAAAAAGAAGCCGTATTGCATTTGCCGGGTATTTTTTAAGTATCTCCTCAATTGTTATGAAATTTTTAAGGGATTTACTCATTTTTTCCCCATTTACAGTTAAAAATCCAGTGTGCATCCAATATTTTGAAAAAGGAATTTTATACGATGCCTCTGTTTGTGCAATTTCATTTTCATGATGCGGAAAAGAAAGATCAAGCCCTCCCCCATGAATATCTAATGTTTTTCCATTAGAATATTTCATTGCCATTGCAGAACATTCTATGTGCCATCCAGGCCTTCCGCTTCCCCATGGGCTTTCAAACTGTATTATTGGATTTTTTTCAATCTTCCAAAGGGCAAAATCAGAATCATTTTTTTTATCTTCTAAAATTTCTTTTCTTTTTCCAGTCTTTAATTCTTCTAATTTTTGCCCAGATAATTTGCCATATCCTTTAAAATTTGAAACATTAAAATAAACTCCGTCTTTGGTAATATATCCATACCCGTTTTTAATTATTTTTTCAATCATTTCTATAATTTCTTTTATATGCAGGCTTACTTTTGGATAAACATCCGCCCGTAAAATATTTAAATTATCAAAAACAGCATCTGCTTTTTTTTGAAATTCATCTGCCAATATGATAGGATCAATATTTTTCTCCCTTGCCCTGTTAATTATTTTATCTTCAACATCCGTTACATTTTGTATATGGTAAATATAATATCCTTTTTTAATAAAATATCTTTTTATGATATCAAATGAAATATATGTTCGCGCATGGCCCAAATGTGCATTATCATAAGGAGTAAGCCCGCATATATACATTATTATTTTTTTATTAGTGATAGGAGCAAATTCTTCAATTTTTTTTGAAAGAGAATTATAAATCTTCATAAATTTTATTTTATGATATACTAATTAAATATATTGCTAAAAATTGGTTTCCATTCTTTTTTTCCTTTCTGAAGGGATGATTCTTTTTTTTCCCTCAAATTTTTTAGAAAGTTCCTCTCCTTTAAAGTATTCATGTAAAAAGATTCCAAGCGCAGAAATTTCAGAATGCGGCTGGTTTCCAATTCCTATATTATAATCTGCCATTTGGAAATATTCCCCTTCAACATGCGCTCCGCCTACAATCACAAGCAAATTTTTTTCCATTCTTATCTTTTCTATATTTTCAAATATATTTTTTCCATACATCGTAAGATGGATTATTGCAAATCCCCTTTCTTTTAGTTCATTTGCAAGTTTTATACCGTTTTTTATATACTCTATTTCAAATGTTCCGCCCCATTCTTTTGAGGTTTTTCTAATGCTTTCTTCAAAGCCGCTGTCTTTTTGGCCGGTGTAATATAATTCATCTGCTCCAAAAGCCCTTGAAACAAGGCCGACATGAGTTGAAATTCTTTCATCGCGTGGTATCCTATGGCCAAGCCTTAAAACAATAATCATATCTCAAATTCCTCTCCTATTTTTGGCACGATTACCTCATATTTTTTTTCAAGATATTCGCATAAGTCTTTGCTTTCTCCGTGAACTAAAAATACCTTTTTAAGCCCGGAAATTCCGTTTATGAACTGGAGCAGTTCATTAAAATCAGAATGGCCGGAAATCTTTAATTTTTCAATTTTCATATCTATTTTGAGTTTTTTCTCATCAATTTCTATTTCCTTTTCCCCACTAAGAATTTTTCTACCATTTGTTCCTTCAGCTTGAAAACCTGCAAAAAGAAGCAGGTTTTTTGGATCATTTGATAATTTTTCTAGATAAAATAATGCAGGGCCACCTGAAAGCATTCCAGACGTAGTTACAATTATGCAAGGCTCTGCTAAGACATCTGACCTGTCTTTTGTTTTAGGCTTTTTAAAATTTGGCGAATGGAACGGATCATAATCGCTCATAAGTATTTTTCTTTTTATTTCATCATTTGCATAAATCGCGTTGTGGCGATATATCCGTAAAACCTTATTTATCATTCCATCTACATAAATCGGAACTTTTGTTAAAGTTCCAGACTGCATGTAATCATCTAGCATTAAAAGGATTTCCTGCGCTCTTCCAACAGCAAAAGAGGGAATCAATACAAAACCGCCGTTTTTTAATGTTTCATTTATCAATGAAACCATCCGTGAAGCCTCTTCTTTTATGCTTGGAATCAAATCATCCTTTGCTCCGTAAGTGCTTTCAACTATAAGCGTTTTTGCAGATATGTTCTTTTTACAGCCTTCTAAAATTCTAGTACTTCTTGTGCATATATCCCCAGTATACAATATTCCCTCATCTATGCCAATTCTTATCATTGCGCTTCCAAGGATGTGGCCTGAATTATATAATTCATAATTAAATTTTCCTTTAATACTGCCATATTCGTTCATTTTTATATTTTTTATTACAAGATCAACATCTTTTTGCGAGAATTTTGGTTTTTCCTGTATTCTTCGATAATCTGATAATAAAACTGACATCATATCCCGCGTGGGCTTAGTTGCGATTATATTTTTTATATGCCCTTCGGAAAATATATGCGGCAGATAACCAGAATGGTCTAAATGCGCATGGGAGATAAATATTTCTGAAACAGAATTCAATTTTTCTGTAGTTATTTGCGGTACGCCTATTTCTTCTCCAAGCTTTATTCCGCAGTCAAGCATTATTGATTTATTTTCGTGTTCTATTACATAGCATGATCTGCCTACTTCTTCTACTCCTCCATGGAAGCTCATTTTTATTTTACTATTCATTTAATACCTCTTTATAAAAATATCAAACAATTTATTAAAAAACAATTCTATTTTTCTTATTTGAGAATTTAGGTTTAATTTTGTTTAATATGTGTTTATATATGTATAGAAAAGATTTAAAATATTCGTTTTTAGCCTTATATCATTTTTTTAGACAGGTAAACATTTAAAAAGATTAATTCCTAAAAAACATTATGGCACAAAAAAAAATAAAAAAACCAAAAAATCCAAAAAACCAAAAAATAAATAGCAATGCGAAAAAAAGAACAACTATTAAAAATTCCAAAAAACCAAAGAAAATTCCCACAGATACAAAAATAGAATTTGAATCGCAGGTAAAAAAAGCCCAAAATCCTGAAATGTCAGGAACCGAGGCAAAAATAGATGAAAAATCGCATTCTTTTTTTGGAGTTCTTGCATACCTTGTGCAGATAATTAATTATACGCTTCCGGCAATAATAGGCCTTGGGTGCATAATCTCATTATTAATCTATCTTGTTGCAAGAAAAAGCTTTGTAAAGTTTCATGCATTACAGGCAACCTTTCTTGGAATAATTGCTTCTCTTGTTACATATATATTAAGAGATGGGCTTGCAGAAGAAATGTTTGCCCAAAACCCAGCGCTTGTAGTATTTCCACCATTATTTGCAGTGGGTTTTACTTTAGTATTTATCTTAATGGCGCTTAAAGCATCAAAAACAGAATGGACTAAACTTCCTTTATTCGGGCATCTTTCAATGAAATTTATATAAAGTCAGATAATCCCATCTGCTTTATTTTTTCATCTTCAAATACGCTTTTTATTTCTTTTTTCAATAGTTCAATTCTTTGTTTCATATATAAAGGAAGGTCATAATCTTCGCACATTTGCGCAGTTATCTGAAGATACTTCTCTATTCCCCCCTTATTTATTGTCAATATAAGATTTCCAGAGCATTTTCTGCATTTTCCAATTAAAGGAACTCTTCTATATATCTCATTGCAGTTTACGCATCTAAATTCCTGTCTCGAATAAGAACGCATATTACCATAAAGGTCTGGGATAAAATGGCTGAGTATAAGCCTTTTTGCTACATCTTTTTCATCAACGCAATTTATTTTTTTCATCAGCTCAAATTCAAGTTTTATTTTTTCAGGGATTGATTCAAGGTTTACATATGCAGTTTTTATAATTCCGTCATGTATTGAATCAGAAATGAGTGTGAATGGAAAATTTCCATATTGCTCTTCTAGCCCTAAAATATCTTCTACCTTTTTTATTTTTACTTGATTTGGCATAAGGTTTTTTTCGCATGCCCTATAAAAATCTAAAGGATACCTATCGACAAGCTCTATGCAAAATGCTTCATCATCAACTTCTTTTGGAACGATTCTTTTACTTAATACGATTGGAGAATCCATCGTCCCCCCAATTCGTTCATTCAAATATTTTCTTGAGAAATTTAAAAGAGCATCCATTAGAAGCATTACGCCGTCTTCATCTGCATCGCAGTTCCTTCTTTTTGCCGCATGCATATAGGGGTGGGCATAACCTACATTAGCCTTTGTGAATCCGATTATTCTGCATAAAACTCCTGCAGATGTATGCGGAGACAAGCCGACCATTAAATGCCCTATAAGTTCCTCCTTTTGTTTAATTTTATAATATGCTTCTATCCCGTAAAAATTTACTAATAAATCATCTATAAATTTTGCAACCCTTATAAAATAATCTGCTCCAGTTTCAGAAAGCAATATATCTTGTATTTTCATAGGTATAATCTGCGCATTACTTGTTATTTTATTTCCCAAATGATCCTTTTCATATCCAAGCTCTTTTAATTTTTCTAAAGAAATTCCTATTTCTTGAGGAATAAAATGAGTTAAAGGAACATCTGTTGCATCAAATCTCGAAGTTCCGTCCTTATATACATAAACATTATATTTTGCGCGGTATACTCCTTTTTCAAGTCTTTCTGGTATTTTTTCTTTATTTGAAAGACCTTTAACTCCTTTTATCTCTTCAGGAAAGTTTGAATTATTTTTTTTTATTTGTTCAAATAACCTGCCAATTTCAATAGGGCGCCTGTCAAAATTATTTGTTTTAACTCCACAATGCTCTTTATTTGAAACTATTGCCCCGCATTTAGGGCAGATATTTGATATTTGGGTTTTTTCATTGCAAAGTTCGCATTTTCCATATACTGTTATATTAGAGCAGTTTTTGCATTTATATCTTGCGATTTCAAGATTCACTACTTTTGTTCCATCTATCTCTTTAGCATTTTTGTATATTTTAATAAGACTTCTATTTTTTGGCGATCCTGTCGGAAACAAAACATTCGGCTTTCCATCCATTGCCCGTTCTTTTGATTTTTCAGGTCTTCCCATTCTAGCACCAACAAATGATCCGCCCTTGGGCATTATTTTTACCCCGCTTGTCTGAAAAAGGATTTGAAGAATTGGCATTTTATTTTCAATTAATTTTTTTATTTTAGAGCAATCTATTTTATCTTTATCAAGACATCCTAATGTTAAAAGAAGCGAAAGCCCTTTTTCAGAATCTAAAATTATTCTATTTTCTCTTACAATATGCTCTACTAGTAATTCTTCAAGTATTTGTTTTTCAGTTGTATTTGGAAGCTTCATTTCAATTAGTTTTTTATTTTCAAACCTTAATTCTGCTTTTTCAATAAATGAAATCAAACTCGAAAGTTTTTCAAGGTCAATGCAATCATAGAAAAAAGTATAGTCTGGGTGAAGTGGCACATCATTTTTTTTGCAAAAATCAAATGCCTGAAATGCATCTAATAATTTTAGCGGATTAATGCCCTTTTCTTTTACTTCCTCTTCCCACCATTCTTCGCAGTATCCTGGCGTTACAAGCGGGTGGTTTGATTTTAAAAAATCACCAAAAGGGGTTACAATGTCTCCTAAAAAAAGAATTTTTTCAACATTATGGTTTATTTCTTCTGCCTGTTTTTGCGTTTTTACTTTTAGCACATCCCCGTTTTTTAATAGCACCACAGGCGGCTCGCAATTTTTGCATGTTGCAACAACGCATCCTTTTCCAGGTCTTTCTATTTTCATTTGAGTTCCAAATGCCAAGAATTCATCTAAAAGTACCATCACTGCCGGATGGATATTTTTTGCCATCAGCCCGTTTGTTCTGGTTTTTCCATATCTTAATCTAAATCCCCCCTTTGCAGAAGGATAGGAAAAAACGGGTC
>CAZLIX010000013.1:6993-16354 GCA_964559795.1 Microcaldota archaeon | reverse complement strand
GTTAACATCAAAAAACCTCATACAAAATCTAGCGATTTTGCATCTTTTATGCTATTTAAACTGCAATCATCCATAATTTAACCTTAATTTAAACTTAATTTATATATTATAATTAATAGAAATGTTTAAAAATAGATTTTTGTGTATAAAAATAAAATAATATAAGAATAAAAAATAAAAGATATAATTAATATATATGGACTGGAAAAAATTCAAGCTTCAAACAGAAAAAAACCTGAAAACTGCAATTGAAAAAGGCGCTGTTGATGAAAAGATAATCTCTCTTTTAAATAAAATAAATGAAAAAGAAAATTTAGTAACCTCATCATCCTGCTCTGGCAGAATTGCGCTTTTATCTATTAAAAATGGAAAAAAGGATGCAGCTTTTTATCAAAAATGGCATAGAGAAATAGTAGAAAATGAATTAAATGAAAAACTTGAAAAATATGATTTTGAAAAACCATTGTGGTATAGATGCGAGCCTTTTATCTTGCATGTATTTGCAATCGATATAAAAAATGCGGAAAAATTCCTAAAAACAGTAAGAACTATTGGAATAAAGCGAGGCGGAATACAAACAATTAACAAAAAAGGGGTTTTAATTGAAATACAAGGAAGCGGAAGTATTATTTTTCCAATTGATAAATGTGATATAGATTGGAAATTGATTATACGGCACTCGAATGAAATTTTAGAAAATAATTTTAAAAAAATAGAGCAAATTGAAAAAGCTTTAAAATAGTCTTTTCCTTTTATATTTGATAAATATGCTTGGAATAATTGGGGGAAGCGGGTTTTACGAACTTGGAAAAGAGATTGGAAGCGAAGAAATTCTAACGCCATATGGGGACGCATTGATTTATAGATATAAAATAAATAAAAAAGAAGTTGTATTCTTACCTAGACATGGAAAAAAACATTCTCTTCCGCCGCATAAGATAAATTACAAGGCAAATATTTACGCGCTATATAAATTGGGAGTAAATGCAGTGTTTGCAACTTATGCAACAGGAATAATAAAAAAATATAAAGTAGGGGATCTTATCCTTCTTGATGATTTTATAGGATTGGAAAAACCCATAACTTTTTTTGATGATTTTTCAAAAGGAATGAAACATGTGGATTTTACAAATCCTTTTGATAAAAAACTTAATGAAAAGCTGATAAAAGCATCAGCGATACATGGAATAAAATTAAAATGCGGAGGAATTGTAAAAACTACACCTGGGCCAAGATTTGAAAGCCGGGCTGAAATAAAAATGTATGAGAAGATAGGTGCAAACCTTGTAAGTATGACAAACTGCTATGAAACAATTTTATTAAAAGAAATGGAAATCCCATTTTGCGCAATTGCAATAGGAACTAATTATGCATGCGGAATTTCAAAAAAACCGCTCACCCATAGCGAAGTTGTTGAAAACATGATGCTAAAAAATAAAGCACTAAAAATAATCGCAACAGAGCTTGTAAATCAAATAGATTATTAAGACCAATGCCAATGATTTTCATTTATTATTTTTATGCATTCTATTTTTTCCTTTGAATATATTAAAAACAGTTTCTTTTTCCCAAGCTTATAAGAAATCAAAACCAAATCTTTAATTGTTTTTCTTCCACGATTTATATAAGTTCCTTTATTTTGATTAGAAAAAAAAAGAGCGAATGTTTTAACTTCTTTGGGGCAATGCCTTGAAGTTGTAACAATCATTTAATCAGTTGAACATACTTTTGAAACAGGTGGCCTTGACTTTAAAAGCATTTTTGCACCTGTTGAAGGAAATTCAAAATTTTTTGCATCCCTTATTTCAACTTCCTTTCTTGATTTCCAATCCTTATATGATACCATTACTGCTCACCAGAATCTTCTATAATCCTTACAGTCGACCTTCCGAAATCAGTTGTAAAACTGTATGCTCCGCCTGCAAATGTCGCACCACATGATTTACAAATCCACAATGCATATCCCCTTCTTTTTACTTTTTTCTTATTGCATTTGAGGCATTCGTAAGATGCTTTTCGTGATATATCTACGTCTCCTGCTAACTTTCTTATTTTCCTTCCATATCTTGCTCCATTTGAACCCATATTAACACCTAAATAAGCATTTTTCTTATATCTTTACCAATATTAAAAGAAATGTTTATATTGTTTAGCAATTCATCTTTTGTAAGTTTTCCGTGGCCTTTTTGCATCGAACATACGTGCTCTTCGGTAGTTGTTATTGTAATGCGCGTATCTGAAATATATTCTTCTTCAAGTGAAGAATCTAAAAGCCAATGGTTTCCTACTTTTATAAATGTATTTGCAACAGGCAGTGTTTTTGGATTTAATTCTTTTGAATATTCTCCGCGGATTATTTTTCCATCCTCTACTTTTGGTATTTTTGTATCAGTTAATGCTGCTGCTGCTGCAAGTGCTGCCGTATCAATTAAATTTCCCGAATTATCAATAATATATAAATCAAGATAAAGAGTCAATGCTTTTCCTTCCTCTATAAAAAAGGATTTGAAATCAAGAATTTCTGCGCTTCTTATTCCCCTATCAACAATTCTTGCAAGCTCAATTGCATCTTCACCTGGAGGTCCGCTTTCAAAAGTAGGATGCGCGATTTGCAAAAATTCTGCTCCTGAAACCATGGTCCCTTCATCAGGCCTATCAGAATAAGGGGTTGAAAGATCAAATTTTATTCCTGCAAGAACCTGGGTTTTTCCAATTTTTGCAAGCGCTGAACCTTCAGAATTTTCAATTACCCCTTTTTGTATATCCATTTCCCTATATTCTAAAAATTCTCTTCCATCTATTCTTTTTCCAGATTTTAATAAATTTAAAATCGGCTCTTTTCTTGAATGAGACAAAACAACATCTTTGAGATCTTCACCCATCATAATCACATCCTAAATATTTCTTTCGGCTTTGAATATTTTTCTTCAATCGCCTTTTTTTGAAGCTCGTGTATTTTTTCACATGCATTTTCAACCATTTCAATTGATTTTGAAACTTCATCAGCAGTTAAAAGGCCGTCCATCTGCAAAAGAAGAATATCCTTATTTACAGATGATAATGCAATCGGCAGATCAGATTGTCCGGAATTGTCCTCTTCTTTTCCAAGATCAATTGCAATATGATTTGCAATTTTTCCTGCTGCAACCGCGCCTACCATCTCTTTCATCGGTATTCCTGCGTCTGCCAATGCAAGTGCTGCTGCTGTAATTGATGCGACTCTTGTTCCGCCGTCTGCTTGTAAAACATCGACAAAAATATCGATCTGAGTTTTTGGAAATTTTTCAGCAATTATTACATTTTCAAATACTTCTTTTATAACCTTTGAAATTTCCGTGCTTCTTCTTGAAGGCCCAGATCTTCCATGTTCTTCTTTTGAGCAAAAAGGAGACATTGAATATTTGCATTTTATAACTGCCTTATACGGGTGCGCGGTATGTCTTGGAAGACATTCTCGAGGTCCATATACTCCTGCAATAATTTTATTATTTCCCCAATGAATATATGCAGAACCTGATGCATTATTTAAAACTCCTACCTTTACTTCAAGGGGCCTTAAATCATCAAGCATTCTTCCGTCAACTCTTTTTCCATTAACAAATAAATTTTCATTCATAATAAATCACCATTTTACTGTTGTTCATCAAGAAATTTTGAAATTTTGTCTGTAAGACCACTTGTATGCGCATTTATCACAATCATATCAATTGTTTTTGTTACAAGAGAGACATTTCCTGAATCGCTTATCCAAACAAGGCCGTTGTTTCCAACGATTGCATTCGTTTTTGTCTTATCTCTTATTATATTAATCATGCTGCTTTTTCTTCCAATTATCCTTGGAACTTTTGAAGTTGGAACTTCAAGAAGTATCCCTCCGTCCAATTTTTCAACATCAACTAAAGAAGCTTCTCCAAAAGAATTCAATGAGCCTGCTCTTCCAACAACCAAATCCCCTGCATTAAGTCTCATTCTTGTATCTTTTGATGATATAACTCCTTTTGATGCAAGATTTATATTTAATGAATAACCCCAGCTCGCGCTTTCAATTACAATTCCAACAATAGTATCTTCTATTTTCGGAACATATACACTTTCAAGCGGAGTGTATCTTCCTTCATCATCCATCATTCCAACTGTTGTTGCATATGTTTTTCCATTTTGGGAATAACCCGATGGAATATGCAATACGTTATCTGAGATTTTATCTCCAGGTATAACAATTTTTCCAATCATATTTTCACCTTTTTAAATATCATATTGTTTCTAATAATTTTGTCTCAATGTTTCCTGCAGTCAATTTATTTAGCCTTTCATAAATTTCAGACTGCATTCCTGCAGGAAACTCAATTACTGCAATTAATGAACCGTTTTTTGCCCATTCTTCTTTTTGTATCCCGTATTCTTTTAAAACTCCATAACACCTATGTGCATATTCCGGCGGAATTTTAATTGCAACTTTTCTTTTTTCAAACTTTAATGGCAATACGATCCTCAATTTTTTTAATATTTCAGGCATTTGCTCTGTAACGCTTTTCATGGGATCTATATGAACCTTCGCTTCCTCTAACGCACAAACAATCCTATGCTCCGTATGAGGGGCTTTTGTTCTTGGATCAATAGTCTCTTTTAAAAGCGTTGAAATAATCTGTTTTGTCTTTTCTTCAAGACGCCTTTTCCTCTCATCAGTCGTAAGAGGGATATTTCCTTTTTTTATCATTACTTCAAGTATTTTATAAATGTCTGTTGACTTGAAAACCTTTTCAAGCTTTTGCGATTTTTGTTTTTCGCCTTTTTTTGCATCTGCATAAATTTCCTCTACAATGAGGATATTTTTAAGGTCCTTTTTTGAACCTTCAAGATATTGGTAAATTAATTTTGGATCAGCATATGCCTCAAAATTCTCCCCTTCGGATTTATATGAGATAATTATTGCATTATCCAAACTAACCATAAAATTCACGCTTTTAGAATATAATATTTAATTTGGAAATGTTTTTAAAGAGGCATTATGCCAAAAAAAACTAATTCTCTTTTTGTTTTTCAAGTTTTCTTTTAATTGATTTCAAGCTTACAAAAGAATCTCTTTCCATTTCATCCAATCTTAATATTATCATTTTTGCATCGGATTCAAGCTTTGGAAGCAGGACAAATTCAAGAGAATTGACTCTTCTTTTTGTTTTTTCAATTTCAAGTATAAGCCTTTTTATCGCCGTTTCAGTTTCAGCAATTTTTACAATCATTTCCAAAACTCTTCCGAAATTATCAACTGCCAAATCGATTTTTGCACTTGTTCCAGAGATAGAATAGCCCCTTTCTAAAAGAGGCTTTGCATCAACATTTTGAGAAGTTATTACAGGAATCTTAACTCCCATTACATTTGTAACTTCAACTTCTAGAAAAATATCTCTTCTGCAATTTAAAGAAACGCTTTCAAGCTGGCACATTGGATGATAAAGTTGGGCAATAAACATCGACTTATATGCATCAGACATTAACGCATTAAGTTCTGTTCTAAGGTTTTTGGCCTTCTTTAAAATCTTGAAAAATTCCAATATAAGGGCGTCTCTTTTTTGCTTTAAGAGTTTGTGCCCCTTTTTTGCAAGAGAAATTCTGCCTTTTATACGCATAAGCTCCATTCTTGTTGGAATTATCTCTGACATTTTTTAGCCTCTTATTTTTTTCTAAATCTTGAACCGTACTTTTGTATGTAATCTGTCTTTATTCTCTTTAATTCTGTTTCTGGAAGCGAGGACAACAATTCCCATCCTAAATCAAGAGTCTGCTCAATGGTTCTGTCTTCATATGGGCCTTGCCTTACAAACCTATTTTCAAATTCATCTGCAAATTTTAAGTATTTTCGGTCTATTTCAGATAATGCTTCTTCTCCTACAACAGCACTTAGGCTTCTTAAATCCCTTCCGTTTGCATATGCTGCATAAAGCTGGTCTGAAACACCCTTATGATCTTCTCTTGTTTTTGAATGCCCTATTCCAGCATTCATTAACCTTGAAAGTGAAGGAAGAACATCAACTGGCGGAAATACTCCTTTCCTATGAAGATCTCTAGATAAAATTATCTGTCCTTCTGTAATATAACCTGTTAAATCTGGAATCGGATGTGTTTTATCATCGCCAGGCATTGTAAGAATTGGAAACTGAGTAACTGTTCCTTTTCTTCCTTTAACTCTTCCTGCTCTTTCATAAATTGTTGAAAGGTCTGTGTACATATATCCGGGATATCCTCTTCTTCCGGGAACTTCCTGCCTTGCAGAAGAAATTTCACGCAACGTTTCACAATAATTTGTCATATCTGTAATTATAACTAAAACGTGCATATCTTGTTCATATGCCAAATATTCTGCTGTGCTTAAAGCAAGTCTTGGAGTAATTATTCTTTCAACTGAAGGATCATTTGCAAGATTTAAAAACAAAACTGCATTTTCAAGAGCGCCTGTCTTTTCAAAATCCCTCATAAAAAATGATGCCTCTTCGTGAGTAATTCCAACTGCTGCAAAAACTACTGCAAAATTTTCACCTTCTTTTCTTACTTTTGACTGCCTTGCAATCTGAACTGCAAGCTGATTGTGCGGAAGACCTGCTGCAGAAAAAATTGGAAGTTTTTGCCCTCTTACAAGTGTATTCATGCAATCAATTGTTGATATACCGGTTTGTATAAAATCACTCGGAGGTTCTCTGGAATAGGGATTTATTGGAAGTCCATTTACATCAACCTTTTCTTCTGAAACAATTTCAGGACCTTTATCTTTTGGCCTTCCAAGACCATCAAAAACACGCCCAAGCATTGTTGTTGAAAGCCCGATTGTCATTGTTTCTCCAAGAAATCTAACTGAACTTTGTTTTGTATCTATTCCAGAAGTGGATCCAAAAACCTGAACAACTGCGATAGTTTTGCTTATATCCAAAACCTGCCCTTTTCTTTTTTCACCGTTTGGAAGCATTATATCTACAATTTCACCGTACCCTACACCTGAAACATTATCCACAAAAACTAATGGCCCTGCAATTTGGTTTATCGTTTTATATTCTTTCATAAAAACACCTATTGTTTTGAAATATTATCAAATTCTGTATTTATTTCTTTTAAGACTTTTTCAAATTCTACAATATTTTCGCTTTTAATTTCTTTCATTCTCGCGATTCTATTTATTGCGCCCATAGAGGAAATCTTTTTCAATTGAACCCCAAATTCAAGAGAACCTAAAAGCCTCTGATAAAAATTTAAAATAATTTTTAGCATCCAATACTGTTTTTTTAAAGATGCATGCGCATCCAAATCACTATATGCATTTTGCTGCAAGAAATCCTCCCTTAACATTTTTGTTGCAAGCAATATCCCTTGTTCTTTTTCAGGAAGAGCGTCAGGCCCTACAAGCTGAACGATCTCTTGCAGTTCTGCTTCTTTTTGCAAAAGTGCCATTGCCTCTTTTCTCATTTTTGAAAAATCTGAAGAAACATTTTCAGAAAACCATTCTTCAAGGCCATCTGTATATAATGAATAACTTTTTAGCCAATTAAATGCTGGAAAGTGCCTCCTTTGAGCAAGCGAAGAATCAAGCGCAAGAAAAACTTTTGTAACACGAAGCGTATTTTGTGAAACAGGCTCTGAAAGATCTCCTCCTGGTGGAGATACTGCGCCAATAATTGAAATACTACCATACCGTTCATCAGAACCAAGGCATTTTACTCTCCCTGCTCTTTCATAAAACTCTGCAATCCTTCTTCCAAGATATGCTGGATAACCTTCTTCTCCGGGCATTTCTTCTAGCCTTCCTCCAATTTCTCTCATTGCTTCTGCCCATCTTGAAGTCGAATCTGCCATTAATGCAACATCATAACCTTGATCCCTGTAATATTCTGCAATTGTTACACCTGTATATATACTTGCTTCACGCGCTGCAACAGGCATATTTGAAGTATTTGCAATTAGTATCGTTCTTTCCATCAATGGTTTTCCTGAATTTGGATCAATTAATTCTGGAAATTCTGTTAAAACCTCGGTCATTTCATTTCCTCTTTCACCACAGCCAATATAAACAATGATTTGTGTATCAGAATATTTTGCAAATGTCTGCTGGCTTACGGTTTTACCTGTTCCAAATGCCCCTGGAATACATGCCGTTCCGCCTTTTGAAATTGGAAAAAAAGTATCAACACTTCTTTGTCCTGTAATTAAAGGTACATTTGGTGGAAATTTTTCATTATATGGTCTTGGATTTCTGACAACCCATCTTTGAGTTAAAGTAACATCATATTTTTTTCCTTCGGATGAAACTACTCCAACGACATCGTCAATAGTAAATTTTCCAGATGAAATTGAATCTAATTTTCCAGAGTATGGAGAAATAATTTTATGCTCTATTAATTCTGTTTCTTGAACGGTTCCAAGCACATCCCCGATCTGAATATTTTCACCTTTTTTTACTTTTGCCTTGAAATCCCATTTTATTTCTCTATCTAATGGAGAAACAGTAATTCCTCTTTTAATAAAAGAACCTGATTTTTCTTCAATAAATTTTAATGGTCTTTGTATTCCATCAAAAAAATTCTTTAATAAACCTGGACCAAGCTCTACTGAAAGGGGCTGGCCTGTGCTTTCAACTTTTTCTCCTGGCCTGATTCCGTTTGTGTCTTCATATACTTGAATAATATACGTATCCCCGACAATCTTAATGATTTCGCCAATTAAACCTTCCTCTCCTACTTTTACTACATCATATAATTTTGCATCAAAACCTTCTGCTTCAACAACCGGTCCTGAAACTCTTTTTATTTTTCCATAATTCTGGTTCTTTTTTTGATTATTATTTTTTGCCATACATTCATCACCTATAAATATTATTTTTCAATCATCATATCAAAACCGAGCGCCCTCTTTATGAGATTTCTTAGGTCATCGGCTTCTGTACTTTTTCCAGAAAGTCCTGGAACTGGAACAATAACAGGGTATGCTAACTGGTCAAGTTTCTTTTTAAGCTTCCAGTCAATTGAAGAAAGCATATCTTCCTGAACAACAATTACGCCAAAATCCTTATCAGATAAAACTTCTTCGAATGACTTTTGAAAATTTTCATAGGTTGAAATCTTTGAATTTTGCAGTCCTGCCAATGTAAGACCGGTTACAAGATTTACTTCTCCTATTGCAATTATTTTTACTTTTGGCATATTTATTCACCTATAAATATCAAAGAATCCATTATTTCTTTTGAAGAAAAGCCGAATTCAATTGCATGCGCAATTTTTCTAATATTATTTATTTCTTCTTCTTTAATTAATAAAAATCCAAGAATTGTGCCTATGGAAAGCATAGAACGATGAAACATTTTTATTTTTTCAACTGCAAG
>CAZLIX010000013.1:0-6983 GCA_964559795.1 Microcaldota archaeon | reverse complement strand
AGTGCTTTTTGAAGTTCTATTTCAAGAGAGACCATATCTGAAACATTCTCTGGCTTAAATGAAGGAAACACTTTTTTGATTATTGGAACAGAATCTTCAAATTTTTCAGCAGAGATTAATTTTGATTTTAAATTTGAATCCAAATATCCATCTGGTATAAGATAAGATATAATTTCTTCTTCTTTTTTAATTCCGTTCTTTTTAAGCCTTTGGATAATCAAAATATTTTTTTTAGTTATTTCTTTTTTAATTACATTATATATTTTTTTAACATCTTTATCGGAAAGATAGGGTTTCAAATAATCAACCATAAGCAAATAAGAATAATTATCAAGAAGAATCTGAACCTGGGTATTTGTATCAAAAGAAGTGCTTGCCTTTTTAAATTTATTCAACAGTTCTTTTGAAAGGGAATATGTTGACTTTGAAAAAATTTCAGATCCAAGTTTTGTCTTTTTTATTTCATTAATAAGATCCTTATCATCTGCATTAAAAATTAATTCAAGCTGTTCCATTGGTATCAAACCTACTGGAATTATTTTAGATTTTATTTGCGCAAATGACTTTGAACTTCTTTTTGAAGATACGACTAACTTAAGATTTAAGATATCCCACTTTACAAGAACTGCTTCCAAAACCTCCTTGTTTTCTTTTGGTGTAATTTTTCTTAGTTTTGAAACAATATTTGCAAAATGCTTTGATGACGCGCTTTCAAGAAGAGAAGCTCCCTCATAATCTGCGACTGCTTCCAAAAGATAATTTCTATAATGCGTTTTTTGCAAAAATTCTATTATTGAATTTACTGATTTAAGATTTATAAGCTCTAGATAGTCTCCTTTTTTTAACAAAAGGCCTTTCATTCCATAAACCCTTGCATTTGAATATGCGTAATGCAAATAATTTATTTTTGGAAGTTGGAAAAACATTTATTATTCCTCCCCTTTTGATGCAAAAAGAGAATTATATATCTCTTTTCTTATTTTACTTTTTTTCATTTCGTAGATTGATTCAATTGTATTATTTACCTGTATTGTTTCTTCCTTATTAGAGACAATTAAACCCCCGCAAAATTCCAAATCCTCTACAATTTTTAAATTTTTTCCAATATTTGCAAAATATTTTTTATCTCCTTTTGCAATATGCACAATTGCCTGTGGATCAGAGATTTCTTCTAGAGATTCATTTAATTTCTTTTTCAAGAATAAACCATACTGCGGCTTTTTTTTAAGGTCTATAAGATTTTCCTTAAAATTTTCAAGAATAATGCAGATTGCCTCTTCTTTTGCCTCTGAGATTATTTTCTTTTTTTCAAGATTTGCCCATGCGATTCTCTCTTTTCTGTGATCGGACAATTTTTGGCTTACTTCATTTAACCCATCATCAAGCATTTTTTTCTCTATCTTTTTTGCATCAGAAATTATTTTTTCTGCTTCAGTTTGTGCATTTGAAATAAGGCTTGTTGCCTCTTTTTCAGATTCCACTAATAAGGATTTTGCAATTAATTCAATACCCACATAAAACACCTAAAAAAAATTATAAGGAATTATTAGTGAGCTACCTGTGCAATACTTATTAGTAGGAATGCTATAATGAATGCTAAAACTGCCAATACTTCCGGCAAAACCAGATATACGATTGCCTTTCCTTCAATTTCTGGTCTTTCTGCAATAGCTCCCATTAATGCTGAACCGATTGCTCCTTGGGACCATGCTGCTGCAAATGCCCCTACCCCTATAGAAAATCCTGCTGCCAACGCGGCTGCTCCTTCTGTACTTAAACCTTCTAACATATTTTCACCTCGATATTTTTTCTTCTTTTAATGCAAACGGAGAAAATAATCTCCCTCCACCATGCAAAAACTTTGATTGGAACTCTACAATGTTGAGACGGCCTCCTTGAATGAGCGCTTCAACCATTACAATCAACGTATTTACTGCATGCATTAATATTAAAACGGGAATCATTATTGCCATCATAACAAGATCTGAAGAAGTTATATATGGAAGTAGAAATTCATTTATTATTTCTGCGAGCACTACCCCCACTACACCAACTGCTGCAATTCTTGTATATGACAAAATATTTCCTGCAAGACCTGGAATTTCCAAAATCCCAATTATTCCTTCTGTCCAAACAATAATTAATGCGCTTAACCCAAGCAACGCAAGGCTAATTGTTCCAAATTCTGCAGGAAACATTGAAAACATTAATGTCATCACTGCAATTGTTCCAAAAATATCTGCCCCAAGCCATCCTATTTTTGCGATTGCATGTTTTTTATTATGATTCCATTCGTTTATTGCTCCGAGCATAAAACCAAGCGCAAGATTTAATACTCCAATTAAAGCAGAAATTCCAACAAGCTGGGTTAGATTATGGATCCTTGAAAAACCAGAATATACTGGATTGGTAAGACTTATAGGAATGCCTATAGTTTGAAGCAAATCGATAAATTGAACATGCGAGAGCGCCATCCATTCATCATAAATTACACCAAAAAATATTGCAGGGATTGATGCAAAAATCCAAAGCCTTATTGTAAATAATAAAAGTCCTTTTGGCTTTAATTTCCATAATAAAAACAATGAAACAAAAAGAGATAGCACTCCATAGATTACATCCCCCATTATCATTCCGTAAAATAATGGGGCTGTAAAAAAGAATAAAAATGTCGGATCTAGCTCTCTTGCATTAGGCAACGAAAACATTTTTACAAAATATTCTATAGTATCCATTGATGATGGATTTTGAAGTTTTGTTGGCGATTTATCCTTGGGGTTTGAAATGCTAGATAAGAAGAATTTTTCATCAAATTTATCAGAAAGTTTTTTTGAAACAGTTTGTATTTGTGATTTTTCAGCCCAGCCTTCAATTATAAACATTTTTTCACTAAACCCAAATCTTGAGGCAATTTCAGCTCTCTCTGATTGAATTTCATATTTTTTAAGAAGTTTCTGTAACGAAGAAAAATAATTTTCTGCAAGAATGCTAAGCCTTGAATCTATTGCATATAATTTAACTGTTGATTTTTGTATTTTTGAAATTATCATTGATTTGTATTCTTTTGGATCTGAAACTTCTAATGGAACTGTAAGCTTTGCAAATGAAAATTCATTGAGTAAAATATCCATGCTAAGTTCTTTTGAATGAATGATTAGAATATATGCATCCTTTTTTGTAAGTTTGTAAATATATCGGGTGTCTTTATTATAATTCTCAAGTTTAGATACGCATTTGGCAAAATTCTTTCTTGGAATAACCCCTAAGGTATAATCTATATGATTTGAAGACAGTAATGAAAAATCGACATTAAAATAATTTAAAATTTCAGCAAATGAAAGATTTTCTTTATATTTTTTTAAGTTGTTTTTTATTTCAGAATACTCCAAAGAAAGCATTTTTACTTCCTGCTCGAATACATCTAATTTTTCCTCAGATATTTTTTTCTTTGAATCTTTTATTTGATATTTGCCAAGCATATTTAAAATAAATCTAATTTTAACTATTTTTGAAGAAATTTCTGAATAATTTTCAAAAGGGGCATTTGTTGAAAGATCGGTCTCATTAAATTTTGATATTTCCAAAACACCAAGTTCATGAAGTTCTGCAACCAGTTCTTGTGCTATCGAATTCAATGCAACTAAACGAATCTTTTGCATTTTCGCCGGTTTAAACATATTAACACTCAATTATGCTTTCAAAAATATTTTCGGATTTTTTTTGCGTTAGTTTTTTTTCTTTTAATTTTGTTGCTTGTTTTTTTGCTGTGCTTATTATTTCTAAGACATCTTCTTCTATTTTTTTACTTCCCGCTTCAAAAGCCTTATTTTTCTTTGAAGAAACAGATTCGCATATTTGTCTATTTATATTATTTGCCTGCTCTTTGGCATTTTTTATAATATTTTCAGATTTTTCGATAGAAGAGAGTTTTATTTCCTGTGCTTTTTTTTCTGCAGATTTTATATCCGCAACTATTTGAATAAATTCAGTATCACTGGCACTCATATAACCACAATCACAAGATGTTATTACATAAAAAGAGAAATGTTTAAAAACATAATGAGTAAAAATTAATTATACATTTGTCAATCTAATTTGTGCAAATTAAGAATGGTGAAAAAATGGGAGCATATAAATATATTCAGGAAAGCATACAAAATGCAAGAAAAGAAAGGAATAAAACATATAAATCAAGAATAATTTCTTGGAGAAAAGAAGGAACGGTAGTGAGAACTGAAAGACCGATCAATATTCCAAGAGCAAGAAAATGCGGGTATAAATCAACAAAAGGATTTTTAGTTGCAAGAGTAAAAATAGGTAAAGGAATGAGAAAAAGGCCAAAACCTGCAAAAGGAAGACAGGCACGACATAATTATAGGTATACTGCGCCTGCACTTTCACACCAAATGATTGCAGAACAAAAAGCAGGAAGAGTTTACAAAAACTGCGAGGTTATTGGCTCGTATTTTATTGCAGATGACGGACAATTTAAATTCTTTGAAATAATTCTTGCAGACAGAGACTTACCTTCAAGCCAAAGCACTGCAACTACAAGAAAGGGAAGGGCATTTAGAGGCCTTACAAGTGCAGGACAAAAAGCAAGAAAAAGATTAAAGACTGCAAAACACAGCGATAAAAAAGAAAGATATGAGAGGACAACCAAAGGAATGGTTAAAAAGTAATTTTATGTATGACATAGCACTCTGCACACCTGAAGAAAAATTCGGGTTTGCAGAGCTTATTTTATTTTCTTCTATAAAAAATAGGATAAAGGAAATTTCAAGCGATAATGAATTAATACAAAATCAAAATTTTAACGGCATTTTTTTGTTAAAAGAATTTAAGATAGAACCAAAAATAATAAATCTTATTTCAAAAAAGAAAAAATCTATTTTTCTAATAGATTTTTCCTGCATATATAACTCTCGTAGTTTCAGAAGAGGGATTTTGCTTTCGCAAATAAAAGAGTTTCTAAAATATTGCATAAAATATAATATGAAATACTCATTTGCAAATTTTGCAGATAAAAAAGAAGATGTCCGTAATCCTATTGAAATTATAGGTATATGCTCCCTTTTAGAACTAAATGAAATAGAGGCAAAACAGGGGATTTGTGAAATAAAAAAATATTTATAGATTTTTTCCAGTAAGCATTTTATAGCTTTGAAGATATCTTTCCTTGGTTTTTTTAATTATTTCTTCTGGAAGCTTTGGCGCAGGTGGCTTTTTATTCCAATTTAATGTTTCAAGATAGTCTCTTACATATTGCTTATCAAGGCTTACAAGCCTGCCTTCATCATAATCTTTTTTTATCCAATATCTTGAAGAATCAGGAGTTAGAGCTTCATCTATTAAAATTATTTCTCCATTAATTTCACCAAATTCAAATTTTGTGTCTGCAAGTATTAGACCTTTTTCTCTTGCATATTTTTCTGCGAACAGATAGATCTGAATTGATTTTGATTTTATAAAATCAAAAGTTTTTTTTCCAACAAGAGCGATTGCACCATCCTCATTAATGTTTTCATCGTGCCCAAAATCTGCTTTTGTTGTCGGGGTAAAAATTGGCTCTGAAAGTTTTGACCCGTTTTTTAAACCTTTTTCAAGTTTTATGCCGCAGACCTCCCCTGTTTTTTGATAAGAAGACCAACCGCTTCCTGTAAGATAACCTCTAACGATACATTCAAGTTTTATTGGCTTTGTCTTTAATCCAACCACTGATCTTTTTTCCATATCTTTTGGAAAATCACCCGGAAAATGATTTATTATGTGATTTTTCACAATATGCCTTGTTTTTTCAAACCAAAATAAAGAAAGTTTCGTTAAAATTTCCCCTTTGTTTGGTATTCCTTCATTAAATACTACATCAAAAGCACTTAGCCTATCTGATGCAACAAGCAAAAGATTATCATTAAGGTCATAAACATCCCTTACCTTGCCTTTATGCAGCAGGGGATAATTTAAATTTGAAGTTAAAATAATTTTTTCCATAAAAACCACTTTTATATTAATTTATATAAAAAAAAGTATTAAAGCATTTTCATTAGATCTTCCAATAATTCAAGATCTAAAATGGGTTTCTCAAATTGTTCGCAATCGTCGGATATTCTCGGACATGCCGTAGTAATATAGCAGTCAAACAACCTAAAATTTTCAAGTGAATATGGATCAAAATTATTTGCAATAAGTATTTGCGCGCGTTTGCCTTTTTCATTAAGCCTTTTTTTAATTATTTTTGCAATATTGATATTAAATTGCCCTGGTTTTGTACTAACTAAAATACCAAATGTTTTAGAAGTATATGAGACTGCAAGCATTCCTTTTCTTTTCTTTTTCAGTTTTTCAATTTCATCGTTTATTTTTCTAATTGCCCCTGAGTATGGATTTAATACAAAAACGGGCTTTTTTATTTTTATTGCAAGAGCATGGAATAAACCATCGCCAATAAATAAAACTGCGTCTGCATCTTTTTCTATTTTTGAAATTGCAGTAGAATCACAGCCAAGAATCTGCCCTTCATAAGACGCCTTGCTTCCTTTTGAAGTTAGAATTACCTTGCCTTTTGAATTATAAAAATTCTTTATTTTTTCAATTTGATTTACATGTTGAATCGTTGTTCCAATTGCAATCTTATTATATTCGTGCAAATATTCAAGCGAATTTTCAAGAATTTTTAAATCAAATTGTATTGGAAATTCTACATATTCCACTTCGATTGGAAGCGTCTTGTCAATGAATTTAGAATGGCCAAAATGAATTATTTTGTCTGCGTTAATTGCCTTAGCCTCATCCAATGCAAGATCACATGCACCATAGCAAGGAGAAGAGGACAGATAAATTTCATCGCCATTCTTTTCATATTTTTCAATATATTCTAATGCTATTTGTTTTAATCCTTCGGGAAATTGTAAAAGTATTATCATATTGACACCTTAGTATTTATAGCACAATTTACCGAGATTTGAACGATTTGTCGTTCAAAC
>CAZLIX010000012.1:0-16649 GCA_964559795.1 Microcaldota archaeon | reverse complement strand
AGATGCGGACATGTATTATTTTGATGAGGTCTCAAACTTTTTAGATATTGGAGAACGATTAAACATTTCGATTTTAATAAAGGATTTTTCAGAACAGAAAAAAGTTTTAATAGTTGATCATGACTTAACCCTTTTGGATTATGTAAGCAATTATGTATATATATTTTACGGGGATCCAAGCGCATATGGTGTAGTTTCTGGAATAAAAAATGTAAGGACTGGAATAAATGAATATCTCAAAGGATTTCTGACCTCAGAGAATATGAGATTTCGCGATCACGAAATTTCATTTGTCCAAAAAAGTGAAACAGAGCACAAATCCAAAACAAAATTCAAATACAGTTCCCTTGAAAAGTCTTTTGAAAGCTTTTCATTTTCATCACAGGAAGGTGCTATAAATGAAGGGGAAATAATTGGAATTGTTGGAAAAAATGCACTCGGAAAATCTCTTTTTATAAAGATACTTGCAGGATCAGAAAAGCCGGATAAGGGGCAAGGCGCATCATTTAGCGTTTCATATAAGCCCCAATATCTTGAGCCTTCAAGAATGCTTGTAAAAAACGCGCTTAAGGGGGAAAAGATAATTCCAGTCGTTTTGGAAAATTCCAAAAGAGAATTAAATTTAATGCCGTTAATGGAAAAAAAATTAAATGAACTTTCAGGAGGAGAACTCCAACGGGTTGCGCTTGCAAAAGCGCTTTCAACTGATGCCGAGGTTTATTTATTTGATGAACCTAGTGCATTTTTGGATATTGAGCAAAGGTTTGCATTTGCAAAATTATTAAGGCAGACTATTTCTGAAACTTCAAAAAGTGCATTTATTGTAGATCATGATATTGTTTTTATGGATACTATCGCAAATAGGATAATTGCATTTTCAGGAGAGAGCTCGGTTAAAGGATTTGCATCTTCTCCAATGAATAAAAAAGAAGGCATGAATAAATTTTTATCCCTTGTAAAAATCACAATGAGGCGGGATAAGGATTCAAAAAGGCCGAGGATAAACAAGCCTTCAAGCTCGCTTGATGATGAGCAAAAAAGTTCCGGCGAATACTATCATTCAAACTAAAATTTTAATTAGAAAAGCAAAACTTTCTGATTCAGAAGATATTTTCCTATTGTGATATTCACTTATGAACTATTTTTGAAAAATATACTTCATTAAAATCCCAGAAACTTAAAAAAATTTTAAATCTCTTGGCAAATCGTATCTTAAAAATATATAGTAAAAACGTGTGTGTTTTTATTACCGTAAATATTTATAAAAAACAATTTAGAAATCTTGGAATCTGTAAAAAACTTATGTTAGAAGTGAAAAAAGAAATCAAATCCATAAATTTGCAATTTTTTTGAATGGAAGATTCCTGCAATTAAATTATATAAAATTTAAGGTTTAAAATAATCTTATATATAATACGGAAGAGTTAATAAAAAAATTAATTTGTGTTACAAAATGGATTAGAAAGTATATTTATAAATGTTTTCGTTCATATTTTATATGTGTATATTTATGGAAATTAATAAACAAATACTTCAGGATATAACTCAACTTAGGGCTTTTTCATCTGTTTATACAAATACAACCCCAATTGTTTCTATTGCAGGTATTCCTATATATATGAATGAGCTTGCACTTGCAGCAATTATTCCCGGGATAAATATGGTTTTTCTTGGAAAAAGCGGCCCTGGAAAATCCCAGCTTATTTCAGATATAAAATATGGTATTTTTAATGGAAACGCAGTTCATCTTAGGGGAAGCGCAGATTTGAGGATAAGGCCCATTTACTGCTCTGTAAATCTGGAACTTTTAAAGGAAGGAAAAGCAGATGAGGCAGTAAAGCCAAGAAATGCAGCGTTCAAGCCCCTTCATATCTTAGAAGAATTTAACCGCGCCCCGCCAGTATGCGCAAATGAATTTCTTGCGATTGCAGATTCTGTTTTGGATATAGACGGAGTTCAGGTTCCTTTAGGAAATGGAGAAAAAAGATATTCTATTGCAATCGGCGCTGCAAATATTGGAAACGGAGAATTTTCAGGAACTTTCCAGACAGATAATGCATTAAAAGAAAGACTAGTATTTTCCCTTGATTTTGACGGGATAAACAAGCCAACAGAACTTGATTATTTTGATATTTTTGAAAATTCTTCTGATCCAAGAGTAGTCCTTTCTAAGCCCCAAGATAATTTTTCATTGCTTCTCAAAATAAATCAGGAGATTTCAAATTTTTCAAGCTCAATTGATTATTTTGTCAGAATGCTTCAAATTTATCTTATAAAAGGTCTTGATGAAGTAACTATTGGAAATAAAATGTATAGTAAAGATGAAGTCGAGCATCTTGGCTCAAAAGTGGAAAATGATCCTGTTGCTAAAAATGATCTTTTAAATTATGTTTCTCCTCTTTCAGTTCGTGCAATTAAGGTATTTGGAGGAATTGTACCATCCCTTACTGCAATCACACTTTCAAAAAATGCATCTTTTGATACAGCTCTTTTTGATTCATGTTTTTCTGCACTTGAACTGATAATGCAGTTTTCAGATTCGCTTCCAAAAAAAATACTTGCAAATAACTCTGGTTCAAGAAAAAGATCTGCGCAAGAAACAGTAGAGCTTATACGAAAAGATGTTATTCCTGTTTCAGAACTTATGGTTGAAGGAATAAGAAAAGCAAGCTGCGGAATACTTACAACAGAAGATACGAAGCATTTTGAAAAGCCAAGAATAAGGTGTTTTGGGAGATTTTTGACAGCTATTAATTCAAGGACTGCAATGGCAAATTTAAACAGGAATATTCCTATTGAAAAAAATATAACAAAGAGAATAGGGTAGTCAAAAATGAATAAAAAAATAATCTTACTAGATCCAAACAGGACCTTTGCAGGAAAGCCTATTGGAAACTATAATCCAAATAATGATGCATTCAATAAAAGAAAACCAAATCCAGATCCACTTCCAGATTTAAAAGGAAAAATAGATTGGTCAAAACTAGACCTAAGTAAAGTATTTACAATGGCAACAAAAGAAAATGGCCTTACTATGTGGGATGCAATAGAAAGAGCAAATAAAGAAGGATATATTATAATTCCAAATCAAGTTCATGACAGAATGCTAGTCGAAACAGATTTTTTTAAAACACCAGGAATAAAAGAAGGATATCCTGCATGGACAGGAACATTAGTTATATATACAAATCCAGATACTCCTTTTAATGATAATGTGATTTATAATTGGGAACATGATAATGTTTTCTATTCAATTTCAATTAATATCCCGGAGATATATAAAGGAAAAGTAAATTCAGCATTAGTAATAGAACATCCAAATTTTAACATTTTATCACTAGGAAATAATTCTTACGAAATTAAATTAAATAAGAATATCTTCTTATTTGAAAACTTTCCAAGAAAAAGTGGGCAGTATAGACAGGATAAGCAATTTAGAATTTTAATAGTAGAAAAATCAGAAACTGAAGATAAAAACATTATAGTTTTACAAAGAATTGAAAGTAATTATATTGGCACTTTGGTTAGAAGTAGTCTAGGTATAGCAGGGCGGAATGTCTATGCAATCGACAAACCTTCTGATTTTTTCGGAGTTCATGTAATAAAAAAAGAAGATATTCCTTTTAGTGATTAAAATGATGCTAAAACCAAAAGTAAACCTTGGAACTGCAAATCATGATTCTATAAGATCAGAGGTTTTCAGAACTTTAAATTCCATAGGTCATAGTGGAAAGGTGCTTTTGGATATAATTGGAGGAGAGCCTAGATATTCTGCTAGAACTACAATAATTGATAGTAAAATTCAAATGAAGATTGATCCAGATCAAGGATATATACAACCCTATAAGAGACTGCATTATTTCCTTAGAAATAAAGGATTGACTGAGCCGGTTATAAAGCTTGCAAAATTATTATCTACGCATGAAGCAGTGCATACAGGAGCTAGAGTAGAAAATGAAATCTTTGGCTGTCCTGGAAATTTAAAAAATCATTATGAACTATTTTTAGAATCTGTATTACAAGCATTAAAAAATAAAAGTAAGAGTGTAAATGGTGCAGGTTATCTTACAAATCTTATCCAAGACATTATAGATGATTATGCATGCAGTAAAATAAGTTCAACTGATGCAAATATGTTGTTTTTTTATGAGCAGGGAATCTCAAAAGGAAAATTTTCAAAAATCTATGAGGCATTTTGCAAATTATTAGTATTTACAAATGGGCAAAAAGAATGGGGAAAACTTTTAGCAGAGTTTTATCAAAATGATAAAAAAGTAAACGATACAGTTTCATCAATAATAAAAAGATTACATCTCCAAAGAGGAAAATGCGAATCTTTAATGGATGAAAAAAACTGGAAAAATATTTCTTATATAATGGCTTATTATTTAGCAGACCTTTTAGAATTTAATGATCAAGGAGATGTAATTATAATTCATGATTTACCTGGTGGGATACATGATGTAGAACCCGCACCTCCTGATTTATCTTATGAAAGATATCTCAATGACCTTCCACTGCCATTATATTTAAATGCAGAAGATTCCATATGGGATATTTACTGGGAGCTTGCAGGAAAAACAGATATAACTGCGCAAGGAAAATTAAAAACCCAGGATTTGCCTATAATTCCTATAAGATATAAGCAGTTTAATATAGAAACAGATGATATCTCTGAAATTGATCCATTTAATCCTGTAGTTGAATACAACTCAATGGAATTTGGCATTAGTGATTATAAATTAAGTCTTCCAATTCCTTTAAAAGAGAGAATGAGTGGCTATCCTCATATTAATGTTGGTCTTTTTGATAAATCTCGTTCAATGCTTAATAGCATAGACAATTCAAATATCGGTTCAACAGCAACAATTCCCTGGGGGGTCAAAAGCAAGTATCACTATTTATATCTTGGAATTACATCGATAATAAAAAGCGCATATGAAAAAGGTATTTTAGATCAGATAGAATTTGAAAGCATTTTATTTGGTAGCTCTACAACAAGGATTTCAGGGCTCGAAGAGCTTAAAAAATGGCTTTCAAATCCAGTTTTTGAATCAAGCACCAATCTTGATATTGAAACTATAAAAAAGTCAATTGGAGAAGAGCCATCTGTTTTTATGACCGTTTCTGATGGCGCTATACATAATTGGGCAGAAGTTAAAGAGGAATTTATAAAATTAATTTCAGGCCATTATTTTTTTCATATACAAATAGGTTCAGAAACAGTAATGACTTCTGATTTGAAAAAAGCAGGATTTCTCGTTGTTCCTGTTAACTCAGGAGAAGATTTAGTAAAAAACATGGCATCAATTACACTTGAAATTATGGATAAATTCAGCAAGAGGAATGAATACTAATGGCAAGGCAAAAACCATTATTTGATTCGAAAAGAAAAATACTAGGACAATCTATTATAGGTTATACTCCAAATAATGATGCATTTAATAAAAGAAAACCAAACCCAGATCCATTAGACCTAAATAGAAAAATAGATTGGTCAAAATTAGATCTAAGTAAAATAGAAACAATGGCAACATCTACACAAGGATTAACAGCATGGGATGCAATAATAAAAGCAAAACAGGAAGGAAAAATTATAATTCCAAATCAAGTTCATGACAGAATGTTAGTAGAAACTAATTTCTATGAAACACCAGGAATAAAAGAAGGATACTGGTCATGGACAGGAACATTAGTTATATATACAAAACCAAATACTTCTTTTAATGATAAACTAGTTTATAATACGGCTGATAATGTAAATGTACATTATTCATTTATAGTAGATATTCCACAACAATATATAGGAAAAATAAATTCAGCTTTAATAATAAATCATTCAGACTTTGATATTTTATCATTAGGAAATAACCAATATAAACTACAATTAAACGAAAATATATTCTTACTTGAGAATTTTCCAAAACAAACAGAGAACTGGTATAATTATGATAAACAGTTTAGGATTCCAATAGGTGAGCCAATAAAAAATCAAGATAATTTTATGAGGTATTTATGGAAAGTTAATAGTAATTACATTGGCCTTTTGGTCCGGGGATTCATCTACAACAGGCTTAAGTTTGTCGATGCCAGCAGCGAGCCTTCCGATCGTTTCGGAGTTCATGTAATAAAAAAAGAAGATATTCCTTTTAGTGATTAGCTATGACCAGAAAAATAATCTTAATAGATCCAAACAGGACCTTTGCAGGAAAGCCTATTGGAAACTATAATCCAAATAATGATGCATTCAATAAAAGAAAACCAAATCCAGATCCACTTCCAGATTTAAAAGGAAAAATAGATTGGTCAAAACTAGACCTAAGTAAAGTATTTACAATGGCAACAAAAGAAAATGGCCTTACTATGTGGGATGCAATAGAAAGAGCAGATAACGCAGCATATATTATAATTCCAAACCAAGTTCATGACAGAATGCTAGTAGAACTAGATTTTTTTAAAACACCAGGAATAGAAGAAGGATATGCTACACGGACAGGAACATTAGTTATATATACAAAACCAGATACTCCTTTTTCAAACGCTCTTACATATTCGTGGGAAGATTCATCCTCAAAAACAACTTACTCCATTAATGTCGATATCCCAGAAAAATTTATAGGGAAAGTAAATTCAGCATTAGTAATAGAACATCCAGATTTTGATATAATTCAATTAGAAAATAATTCTTATGAAATTAAAGCCAAAGAGGAAAAATTATTTTTGCTTGAAAACTTTCCAAAAGAAAATGGAAATTATAAATATGATGAGCAATTTAGAATTCCAATAGGAAAAAAATTAGAAGATTTAGATAATACTACAAGATATTTACGGAGAGTTGTTGGAGATTATATTGGCTCTGCGTGTCGCGGCTACTACGGCTTCAACGGCTTCGGCGACGGTGGGCAGAACGTCTTCCTCGGCTATCGGCCGTCCGGTGGTCGTGGGGTGCACGTAATAAAAAAAGAAGATATTCCTTTTAGTGATTAATTATGAGTAAAAAAATAATCTTACTAGATCCAAACAGGACCTTTGCAGGAAAGCCTATTGGAAACTATAATCCAAATAATGATGCGTTCAATAAAAGAAAACCAAACCCAGATCCATTAGACCTAAATAAGAAAATAGATTGGTCGAAACTAATAAATAAACTTGGATCTTTTCATTCTTTAAATTTATTCGAACTTATAGAAAACGCAAATAAAGCAGATTATATAATCGTTCCAAATTCATGCCACGATTTTATTTTAACAGATCCTAATCTTGTTATATTCCAGAATTCTTGCGTACAAACGGCATATCCTGCATGGACAGGAACATTAGTTATATATAACCCACCTGATGTTCCATTTGCTGATAAGCTTGTTTACTCATCAAAAGATCCAATTTCAAAAGTGACATATTCTCTCAATATCGATATCCCAGAAAAATTTATAGGAAAACAAAATTGTGTACTTGTAATAGAACACCCAGATTTTGATATAATTCAATTAAAAAATAATTCTTATAAAATTAAAGCCAATGAGGAAAAATTATGTTTGCTTGAAAATTTCCCAAAAGAAGAAGGATGGTATCACACTGATCCTAAATTTATTATTCCAACAGGAGAAAAAATACCGTTATCATTGGAAATAATTAGACTTGATCGTAACAGAAGACATCTTATAAGATCTCCTCTTGAATATATCGGCCTTTTGGCAAGAGGACCCTATATTACAGCTTCACTTAATTCACAAGGATCATCATCTTGTTCTGTTCGCGCAGATGTAGAATTCTGGTCCTCACTTGGCGCGCCGCATATAAATAAAAAGATATTTTGAAAAATATATAAAATCCTTACAATTATTAATTTTTCCTTATCATTATAATTATGGACTGCCTTGATAGCGAAAGAAAGTTAAGAATCTACGAGCTTATATTGTCTAGATATAAAAATCTAATAAAAGAAAAAGAGGAACGTTCGCTTTCAGAAATAAGGCAAATGATTCTTCCATATGATGATTTTGTAAAATCCCTAAGAGATAATATAATAAGAGATATCCAGCCTTATGTTTATGAAAAACATTTTTTTTCAGCAATCCAGAAATGCACGGATTACATAAATTCAATTTATAATTTAAAACTTCCAGTACCATTTTATCTTACTTTTAAAGAAATAGATGAGTTAAAAGCAGCACCCATCTTAGATCAATCTGTTTTGCTTTGTTCTTTAATTCGGTCATTGGGTTCTGAAAATGCAAAAATACACATATTAAATTCTAATAAGATTTATGTTGGCTTTGATTTTGAATTTGAAAGCTATTTAATAAACCCGGAAAATGGAACTTTATTTAAAGGGGGAAATGTTGGAGAAATTTTTAAAGCAGATAAACCTCTTTATTCTTTTTCAGACCTTTTCTTTGAATCCTTTGAATAAAAGTTTCTATTACTAATAGAAACTAGTTTCTATTACCAATAGAAAGATTAAAAATTACCTTTCATATATTCTTTATATTAATAAATCAGGTGAAATAAAATGGACGTTGAAACAAAAATCGATTTAGTCTCAAAATCCCCAACAGAAGAAATAGTAACAAAAGATGATTTAAGGGAAATATTTCAAAATTATTCACATCCCCACCATTATATTGGTTTTGAAATTTCAGGAATGGTTCATTTAGGTTCAGGACTAATAACTCTTCTAAAAACAAAAGATTTCCAGAAAGCAGGATGTAAATCAACAATTTGGCTTGCAGATTACCACTCATGGATTAATGGAAAACTTGGCGGAGATTTAGAGCAAATAAGAAAAATTGGAAAAGGATATTTCAAGCATGCATTCATTTCTCTCGGCCTTGAAAATGTAGAATATAAATTAGCATCAGAAATGTATGATAATGACTATTGGGCATCAGTTCTAAGAATTTCAAAAGATACAACAATAAAAAGAATGCTAAGGTGCACGACTGTAATGGGAAGAAAAGAGGATGAAAATTTATCATGCGCAGGAATAATCTATCCTCCGATGCAGGCATCAGATATTTTTCTTTTAGATGTTCAGATTGCCCATGCAGGAATGGATCAAAGAAATGTCCATATGCTTGCGCGTGAATTTTCAGAAAAGTTCAAAAAGAAATTTGCATGTGTCCATCATCATCTTTTATGCGGTCTTAAAGGAGGAGATAGGATGGATCCACTAGAAATGAAAATGAGCAAATCAAAGCCGGATTCTGCAATATTTATACATGATAGTGAAGAAGAAATAAATTCAAAAATAAAAAAAGCATATTGCCCGGAAAAAATAACAGAAGGAAATCCTGTTGCAGAAATTGCAATTTATTTGCTTTTAAGGGAAGGGCCGCTAAAAATCGAAAGGCCGCAGAAATTTGGCGGAGATATAGAGCTAGTTACAAGAGAAGAGCTTGAAAAAATATACCTTGAAGGAAGCCTTCATCCAATGGATTTAAAATCAACCGTTGCGCGTGAGCTTTCAAAAATGCTTAAGCCTTCAAGGGATTATTTTGAAAAAAATAAGCAATACCTTGAAGAATTGAAAAATCTTAAAATTACAAGATAGGTTATACTCTATGAAAATAATTATAGATGCAAGGCTTTCTGTACAGGAAAATGCGGCAATTTACTTCGAAAAGGCAAAAAAGATAAAAAGAAAAATAAAAGGCCTTGAAGACGCAATAAAAGAAACAAAAAAAGAGCTTGAATCATCAAAAAAAGAAGATTATAAAATAATGCAAAAACCACAAAAAAAAAGAGCTTTAATCATAAAAATAAGAATATTTGAAAAGAATGGAAAAACCACAAAAAATAAGGAAAGAAAAAAAATGGTTTGAAAAATTCCACTGGTTTTATACTTCTTTTGGAAATTTATGCATTGGAGGAAAAGACGCTTCTCAAAACGATTTAATTTTTAAAAAATATATGGAGGATGATGATCTTTTTTTCCACGCAGACATTACAGGAGGTTCAGTAGTGATATTAAAAAAAGGAGTAAATTCAGTATTAGAGGAGAGAAATGAGGCCGCGCAGTTTGCAGCATCTTTTTCAAGAGCCTGGAAAATGAAATATGCATCAATTGATGTGTATTCTCTAAAAAAAGAACAGCTTTCAAAATATTCCCAAGGACAATTTGTTGGAAAAGGAGGAATTGCAATGGAAGGCCAGAGAGAATGGTTTAGAAATACTCCTTTAAAATTAAGAATTGGATTTCAGGAAAATGGTGAAATTGAAATAATACCCTTTTGCTCTAAAAAACAATTAAAGAATGAAAAAATATTAACCCCAGGAAATGATAAAAAAGAAAGTGCTGCAAAAAAGCTGTCAAATCTGTTAAAAATTCATACAGATGATATAGCTCAAATTCTTCCTTCAGGGGAATTAAAGATAAATTGATCATTGATAAAATAGTATATATTAAAAAAATAAATGTTCAATAGTGATTTTATGCCTGTTCGTATTGAAGTAATACAAAAAGAGGAATTCAAAAATCCTGTTGCAGAAAAACTCATAAAAAGAATAGAAGATGAGCTTAAGATAAATGTTTCAGCCATAAAAAAAATAGACGCATATAATATCGATTATGATCTTTCCCTTGAAGAAATAGATAAAATAGGAAAAGAAATTCTAGTTGATCCAATAACCCAAAACTATTCTTTTGCAAATTCATTCTATCCAGAACTTTGGAAAATAGAAGTAGGCTACCTACCAGGAGTAACAGACAATGTTGGAAAAACTGCAAAAGACGCCCTAAAAGATGCCCTAAAAAAAGAAATATCCATATATTATTCAAGGGTTTTTGCATTCGTTGGAATTGATGCAGAAAAGGCTGAAAAAATCTCAAAGCTTCTTTATAATAAGCTTGTAGAAAAGGCAATAATCCATGCTCCAAACAATAAAATAAATCCATATCTTCCAAAAGTAATAATAAAACATGAGCCTTTGGTAAATGAAATAAATATCGTAGAAATGGATCAAAAATCATTAAAAAAATTGTCAGATGACGGCCTTTTGGCGCTTTCAATAAAAGAAATGGAAAAAATAAAAAAATACCTTTCATCAAAAAAGATAATTTCTGAAAGAAAAAAAATAGGCCTTTGTGAAAAAATAACTGATGTTGAGCTTGAATCAATTGCGCAAACGTGGAGCGAACACTGCAAGCACAAAATATTCAACTCTCAAATTCAGTATCAGGAAAACGGTGAACCACATGCAATTGACTCAATTTTTAAGACATTTATAAAAGCTGCAACAGATAAGATAAGAAAGCCCTATATTGTAAGCGTTTTCAAGGATAATGGGGGAATAATAAAATTTAATGAAGATTATGATATTGCAATAAAAGTTGAAACCCATAATGCCCCTTCTGCTTTAGATCCATATGGCGGGGCGCTTACAGGAATACTTGGGGTAAATCGAGATGTTATCGGCTGCGGTCTTGGTGCAAAGCCCATAGGCAATATGAATATGCTCTGTTTTGGGGAATTAGATTTGAAAAATCATCCAGAAGGAGTATTGCACCCAAAAGTAATTTATGAAGGTGTTGTAAAAGGAATTGAAGATGGCGGGAATTGTTCTGGAATACCAACAGTAAACGGTTCTGTTACTTTTGAAAAATGCTATAATTATAGGCCTCTTGTATACGCCGGAACAGTAGGAATTATGCCCTCTTTTATAAATGGAAAGAAAACCTCTGAAAAAGTAGTGAAAAATGGCCATTTTGCAATAATGGCAGGAGGAAGAATCGGAAAAGATGGCATTCATGGCGCAACATTTTCCTCCCAGCAGATAGATGAAAATACTCCGCAAAGCGTTGTTCAAATAGGAGATCCATTCACACAAAAAAAACTTTTGGATTTTATTATTGAAGCAAGAGATCTTGGGCTTTATGATGCAATTACAGATAACGGGGCTGGTGGAATTTCTTCAAGCATAGGTGAAATGGCCCAATTTAGCAACGGGTGCAAAATCTATCTTGAAAGGGCCCCTCTTAAATATCCAGGGCTTGACCCATGGGAGATACTAATCTCAGAATCGCAAGAAAGAATGACTCTTGCAGTCGATCCTGAAAAATTTGAAGAGCTGAAATCTGTTGCAAAAAAACATGATGTTGAGATAAGCAACCTTGGGGAATTTACTGATTCTGGAAAATTTCATATTATCTATGATGGAAAAACAGTCGCATATCTAGATATGGATTTTCTTCACAGCGGTGTTCCGCAAATGAAATTAAAGGCAGTATGGAAAAGAAAAGCATTTGATAATCCAAGAATTACAAGAACAGATCTTGGAGAAATAATGAGGCTTTTAGTTTCCTCTCCAAATATAGCTTCAAAAGAGGCAATAATTAGAAAATACGACCATGAAGTGCAAGGCGGAAGCGTAATAAAGCCAATTGCAAAAAGCCCAAATGATGGAGCAGTGATAAGGCCCATTTTAAATTCAAAAGAAGGGCTTGTAGTTGCACATGGGATATGCCCTAAATATATTCAAGACAGCTATGATATGTCTGCGATGGCATTTGATGAAGGGATAAGAAATGCGCTTTCAGTTGGAGCAAAATTTGCCTATCTTGCATGCCTCGATAATTTTTCATGGCCAAATCCGCTTCCATCTTTAAAAAATCCAGATTCAGAATACAAGCTCGCGCAATTAGTGCGCTCATGCCATTCATTATATAATTATGCAACTGCTTACGGAGTTCCGATTGTTTCAGGAAAAGACAGTATGAAAAATGATTATTATTCAAAAGGCGAAAAATATTCAATAAATCCGACCCTTTTAATTACTGTAATTGGAAAAATAGATAATATCGAAAATGCAATAAGCACTGATTTCAAAAATCCGGGAGATTCTATTTATATAATCGGATTTACAAGAGCAGAGCTTGGAGGAAGTGAATATTATCGGCTTTTTGGAGGAATTGGGGATAATAATCCAAAAGTCCGGGAAAAAGAAACCATTCCAATATACAGGGCATTTTCAAAATCAGCAGAAGAAAATCTTTTTGCATCCGCGCATGATATTTCAGACGGAGGCCTTGCAATTTCATTATGCGAATCCTCATTTGGAAGAGGATATGGTGTTGATATAGAACTTTCATCTATCCCAAGGGATAGTGAAAATGAAGATGAAATTCTCTTTTCAGAAAGTGCAGGCAGGTTTGTCGTTTCAGTAAAGCCTGAAAATGAGAAAAAAGTCGAAGAGATATTCAAAAACCTTAAAATTGCAAAAATCGGAAGAGTAAGAGGAGACAAAAGAATGATAATTAGAAGAAATGGAAATATCATCGTAAATGAAGACCTTGAAATTCTTGAAAATTTGTGGAAGGGAAAAATAAAAATCTAATTTTTTAATATTTTATCCATTTCTTCGACCCATTTTATTTCATCTATTTTTTTTGTTATTATGGTGTCAAAAAATTTATGTTCATACACTGTGTAGTTTGATGTATTTATTTTGGAATTTTTCAATTTTTTCAAATGATCTGGATTTGCGTACAAAATTTTTTTCAAGCAAATTTCATATTTTTTTGCTTTTTTTCTTTCATCAACCATTTTTTTATGCATTTCTGAAAGTTCAGCAGATCCTAAATGGAGCTGGCTATTTTTGTATTCGTTTTCTATTTTTTTTGCCATATTAAAATGGGAAAAATAGCATCTAAGATATTTTTTTATATATACATCAATCAAAGGCTCATTTAAAATTAAAACCCAGCCCTCTTGTTTAAGCTTTAAATCCTGTTCCTCATCTTTTTTACTGAGCTCTTTTCTAATTTTTTTTATTTTTTCAAACCTTTCTAAAGGTTCTTTTTGGAAAGTAAATTCAATTATCCATTTAATTTTTTCAATTAGCTTTCCAATTCCCTCATCTTTTTCAAGCTCTGAAAAAAAGGCAGGAAAATGTTTTTTTATAAGTTTTAACTCCGTAATATTTTCATACAAAAACATGAGCGTTTTCGTTTTTTCCTTTTTTATATTCTTTTCCTGAAAAATAATTTCTTCACGCAGAGAGCTGTCTAATATTTTCCTGTATTTTTTTCTAAGTTCCAAAAGTCTTTCTTCAAGTTCTATTATTTTTTTTGAATGCGTTTCAAGACCATCTATAAATTCATTCATAATTTTGCAACCTTTTTATAATACTCCTGCATCTTAATTGCATCTATATCAAGATTTGGAGTTTCACAAATAATTGTCCCAGAATACCCGTTTTCGTAAAGAGCTTCCATTAATTGTTTATAGGGAGGGATATTATTAGTTCCAAGATTAAAATGATTTTTTTCACCCTTATCTGAATAATTTATTTCTGAAAAATGGCAGTGGATATTTTTTGGATATTTAGGAACTTTTTTTTCTATTTTTTCAAAGAGTTTAAGATAATCATCTTTTGTTTTTAGTAAAAAATCCCCTCTTGCATTAAGGTGGGCAAAATCTATCACAGGCCATATCTCTTTAAATTCAATTGAAAGTTCTAAAACCTCATCCAATCCTCCAAACGCAGTTTTTTTCCCAACTGTTTCAGCTCCGAATAAAACCCCGTCTATTTTTTCCTCTCTGGCAGTTTCAATTATTGCTGTTAAATTTTTTTTTGCAATTATATATGCTTCTTCTTTTGAAAGCTTTTGGTAAAATCCTGGGTGAAATACAAATATTTTTCCTCCAGAATTTTTAATTATCCTTGCGCTTTGTAAAATATTTCGCTTTGATATTTCCATCTTTTTTTTATCTTCCGAGCAAAGATTTACAAAATAAGGCGCATGGCATGATATTGAAACCGAATATTTTTCTGATTCAATTTTTATTTTTTTTGCAGTTTCATCGTTTAATCTAATTCCCATGCCAAACTGCATTTCTAGTGCATAAAGCCCAAGCTCTGCGCAACATTTGATGCCATCAATGCTATTTCTTTTTTTGCATTGGAGCGGAATTCCAGCAGGCCCAAACCTTATTTTATTGGCAGATGTTGTATTTTGCATTGCAAACTTCCCCAGAAGGGCAGTCAGAATCAGCATTACATCTTCCAATTTTTGGCTTACATAAATGGTTTGTTATGCTACATGATTCCCATTCATAGCAATCAAGGTCTCCACTGCACATTCCTCTTTTAGCCTGGCATTTGTTAATTTTTGCATCGCAGTATTCCCATTCCGAGCATTCATTGTCATTTAAGCAAAAACCCTGCCTTGCAACACATTTTTGCACTGTTTTATCGCACGTTGCATAATTTTGGCAGTCATTATCATTTAAGCAAAACCCCTCTTTTGCAACGCATTCTTTTGTTTTTATATAGCATTCTTGCCAGGAAGGGCAGTCAGAATCATTTACACATTTTCCAGGAAGCATTACGCATTTTCCACTTTCCTGATCGCAGGTTTCCCATCCATTACAGTCAAAAACACTTTCGCAAAAACCCTTTTTTAGCTCGCATTTATGGGTTTGTATATCACAATACTCGTTTTTTCCAACACAATAGCTGTCATCAAGGCAGTATCCTGCTGCAACCTGGCACTTGTTTTCCAAATTGCACATCTGCCATTCACTGCAGTCTGAATCATTTATGCAATTTCCAGATGCCAATACGCAAAGGTTTTGGTTTGCATCGCATACATATCCTAAACTTGAATTGCACTCTTCATTTCCTTGGCATCTTCCTTCTTTTGCAATGCATTTGCTATTTTGTATATCACATAATTGCCAATCCTTGCAGTCTGCGTTGCTTTTGCATCCAGAATCAATGCAACCGTATAAAAAAAACATTGAAATGGCCAAAACAGAAAAAATCATTATTATTTTTTTCATAAAATCATACCTTATTTTGCATTTTAATTATAATTTATTAAAATACATTTATAAATTAATCCGGCACCGGTTTAAAAATGATTTAAATGCACCTATCTATTTTTAATTTCTTTTAACTTATTTTTAGGTTTAATGGAAAAAAAGAAATTCAAAATAGACGAAAAAAAAACCGAAGGGGATCTGTTATATCTTTCAATTAGCCCTATAGATGGAAAAAACATCCTTTTTTCTCCAGGGCAGTTTGTAAAATTAATCTCTTCAAATAAACAAGAAGAGCCAAAATCAAGATTTTATTCTATTATATCTAGTCCTTTAGATTCACACCTTCAATTTATAATAAAAATAGTCGGAAGATTTACAAACCATCTAAATTCTCTTGAAAAAGGAGATATGATCGAGGCAGAAGGTCCGTATGGCCATTTTATTTTCAAAAAAGAAAAAAAAGCTGTTTTTATTGCAGGAGGTGTTGGGATCGCCCCAGTACTTTCTATTTTAAGAGAAATAAGCCAAAAAAAGACAAATGGAGATTTTTTCCTTTTTTATAGCAACAAGTCAAAAGAAATCCCTTTTTTTGATGAATTGAAAAAAATATCAGAAAAATCAACTAACATAAAAATTATTTTTACTTTAACCAAAGAACAGCCAGCACATTGGGAAGGCGAAAGCGGGAGAATTGATATAAATCTAATATCAAAATACATTCCTGTTGAAAAATTAAATGAATTTTACTTTTATATGTGCGGTCCTTTGAATATGACCCTTTCATTAAAAAAAGATTTGACGTTAAAAGGTGTTTTAGAAAATAATATAATTATTGAAGGCTGGGGATAATTATTCCATAAACTATTTTGAAACATCCTTTAT
>CAZLIX010000011.1:0-16781 GCA_964559795.1 Microcaldota archaeon | reverse complement strand
GATCCATCAGCAAAATTATGTAATTTGTTTCAAACATATATAGAGGAGGAAGGCTTGTCAAATAGGGCCACATTTATAATAGACCCAAAAGGAACACTAAAATCTATGGAAATCCATGACAATAGTGTTGGGAGATCAGCAAAAGAAATTCTAAGGAAATTAAAAGCATCAAGATTTGTTTTAAATAATCCTGGAAACGTTTGCCCTGCAAACTGGAATTTTTCAGACCAAACTATTAAATTGAGTTTGGATTTAGTAGGTAAAATATAGGTGAAAATAATGCAAAAATATATCTGTACCGTATGCAACTATATATACGACCCAAAAAAAGGGGATCCTGATTCAGGAATAAAGCCAAATACTTTATTTGAGGATATCCCAAATGATTGGAAGTGCCCGGTATGCGGGGTTTCAAAAGATATGTTCAAGCCGTGAAATTGAGGTGAAAAAATGGTGAAACTAAATGAAATATATAAATGCAGTGTATGTGGAAATATTGTTGAAGTTGTCCATGCAAGCATAGGGGAACTTGTTTGTTGCAAAAAACCAATGAATCTTTTTGAGGAAAAGACAAAAGATATCGGAAATGAAAAACATGTTCCTGTAATTGAAAAAACAGAAAAAGGAATTCTTGTAAAAATAGGTTCAGTTCCACATCCAATGGAAGAAAAGCATTATATCGAATTCATAGAAGTTTTATATAATGGAAAAATTTGCAGAAAATATCTTTCTCCAACTGATAAGCCCGAAGCTGAATTTGAAATACCTTATTCAAATTCCATAGTTGCAAGGGAATACTGCAATATACACGGTTTATGGAAAAATAAATAAAGAGGCTGAAAATATGAAAATATCAAAAAAAATTCAGGATGTATTAAATGCGCAGATAAATAAAGAGTTTTATTCTGCTTATCTTTATCTCTCTATGGCCGCATATTCGAGGGCCAATAATCTGAATGGTTTTGGAAAATGGCTTGAGCTTTGGGCAAAAGAAGAAACCGAACATGCAATGAAGTTTTATCATTATATTTATGAAAGGGGAGGAGAAGTTGAACTATTCCAAATTGAAAAGCCAAAAATAAAATGGGATAATATTTTAGATGCTTTTGAAAATGCATATGCCCACGAACAGTATGTTACCTCTGAAATCCATAAGATTGTTAGTCTTGCAGAAGAGGAAAAAGATTATGCAACAATTGAAATGATTCAATGGTTTGTAAAAGAACAGGTTGAAGAAGAAGCACAAACAGAAGAAATCGTTCAAAAAATAAAAACAATAGGAGAAAAAGGAAATGGAATTTATTTTTTGGATAATGAACTTTCAAAAAGGGAATGATTAGAGTTTACTTTTTCTAATCATTTGAAAAACTAATCCAAAAAATCCGCCAAAAAGAGCTGTTGCAAGTTGCACCGGCCCCATTGCAATTAAAAACATCTCAGGAACAACTTTTAAATAAACAAGAAAAAATGCAATAATAAATAGAAAACCAGCCTTTAAAATAGATGATTTCAATATCCCATAATTTGTATTTTTTCCTATAGATTTTTTTATAAAATAAACAAATATTAGATTTCCAATCCATATAGCAGGTATGAAATAAAGCAGAAATGCTGAACCTGCCCCAAAAATAACCCCTGAAAGATATGCCGCCATGCTTGGCAGGACAATGATAAATATATTTTTCCATCCAGAAACATAGAATGCAGAAAGTACCAAAAGAAAATTAACAAATATCCCAACAAATATCTGGTTTATCATAGTCCCGTTGTGGCCTAAAATAAGAGGAAAGATAAAGGCAAGAAAAGAATAAAATGCCAGTTCATTTATTTCATTTTGCCTAATTTCAAATTTTTTTTCAAATACGCTTCCGAATTCCATAATTTAAATATAAAAGCAAAATATTTAATTGATTAACATATTATCTTCACATATGGCACTTTCAGATCAGGATATTTTGAAAATGATGAGACTTGGAAAAATAAAAATCACGCCGTTCTCAAAAGATCAACTTGGCTCTGCATCAGTAGATTTGGAGCTTAGCGATAATTGGGGGATTTTTAAGGAAGAATATCTCGGAAAAACAGTTGATTTGAAAAAAACAGATTTTAAAAAAATAATAAAAAATATAAAATCTGATTCAATAATCTTAAACCCTGGGGAAATGTGTCTTGGAAAAACAAAGGAAAAAATTTCACTATCATCTGATATAATGGCAACGCTTGAAGGAAGAACAAGATATGCAAGGCTCGGCCTTACAGTTCATGTCACAGCCTCATTGGTTCAGCCAGGAAGTTCAAATCACCAGGTTCTTGAAATAGTTAATCTTTCGCCAATGAGGTTAGTCCTCCATAAAGGAATGAGGCTTTCTCAAATTTCATTTCATCGCCTTGAAACCCCGACGACAAAACCCTATGTAAAATACGGAAAAGCTGCGCGGGTGCAATGAAAAAATGAAATTTCGGTCTATTGTTTTTATTTCAATAATTATTTTGCTTTCAATGACGCTTCTTTCAAATCTCTTATTTTATAATAAATTCAATGCAGATATTTTTTATATAAAAGAAGACAATCTTTCAAAAAACAAAGGCCTTACATTAGTGCCTTTGGAAAGATACTCCTATAAGACTGAAGGCTTTGAAGAAAATGTCATTATAGAATATAATATCAAGTACGGTTCAAATTGCATGGGGGTATATATGTTTGAGCAATATAGCGGCATATGCATCGATCCTGATGGAAAAGACAGTACAGGTTCAAACCTATTTTTTGCAAACCCGCAAATAATTTTTTTCAAGCCATGGATGCTTGCCCTGACCCCTAATTGGTCATGGAGCGCAGGATATGCAGATAAGCAGACAGGAACTTTTTATTCGGAATACCGGTTTAGGGTAGTTGGTGAAGAAAAAATATTTGGCAGGGATTCTTTTATAGTTGAAATCATAGGCCCAGAATTAAATTCAAAACAGTGGATTGACAAGCAGAAAAGGGTTCTTTTAAAAGAAGAAACAGATTCTTATACAATTATTATCGTTGATGCGCCTTTTGCATTGTTAAATCTATCTCAAAACTGAAAGAGGAATCATTTCATTATCATATTCCTCTTTTGCCATTTCAATTGGATCAGATGATTTTTTATTTTTTAAAACAGAAGGAGCGCCAAGTGAAAGCTGGAGTGCTCTTGCACCTATTATTCTTGCAAATTCATATTTGGTTAATTCATCAGACATAATATTACCTTTAGGATACGCGTTTACTTACCTTTTTTATTGGATAGAACAGTTTTTAATCCTTTTATTTCCAAAGTCAGCTCCTTTATTGCCTCTAAAACATTATCTTTTTCATCTATTTTCTTATGGCCTGCGCCCTTTTTTTTCATTATATATTCTACTATTTTTCTGTACTGGTCTGACCTTAGACCTGAAATATTATACTCCTGGGATAAAAGATCTTTTGATGCTGTTTCTATTTTTAGGCATGCAATACCAAAAATCCTATCAGATGCAGACTTTATAATATTCATATTTTGTATTCCATCATATGGTATAACATATCTTTCAAGGCGTATTATCCCTTGCTTTATTACTATCCCATCACTTGTAAAATAATATATATTATGCATATAGCGCAAAATTAGCGCCAAAATATAAACTGCATTTGCAATTATTATTGCCGAAGATATAAATAAAAATGCCTGCAAGTTCAAGGCCCTAATTAAAATAAAATTAATAATCATAATTATCGCAGAAAAAAGAAAAACGTTCAAATACCATGATGCAATTATTATTTTATCTGGGGAATATCTCTTTTCTTCAACTATCATTTCAGCTTCACTCATATGACCACATATATATTTCCAGAAGAGCTTATTGTAAGAGAGGTTTCCCCATTTATTACCTTTGAATATGCCCTCAAAAGCTTTATTTTTATTCCGCTTCTAAGCAATTCCGCCTTATTGTCAAAAAGATAAACAACCCCTTCGTTTCCATCAGGGTCATTAACCAATATTCTATATGCCATATTAGATGATCTTGCTTTTTTAAATTCAATTTTCTCAACAGATTTTACAATTAAATCATCAGTTGTAATATTTCTCATTTTTTCTTTTATATCTGTAAGTTTTGTTATTTTATTTTCTTTGAATTTTTGCCTTGCAAGATAGAATGCAAGTTTTATATCTTGCTGCGCGTGCCTTAGCATTCTTTTCATTTCCTTTTTCATTACCGCGCTGTCTCCTTGCGAATACATCATTATTTCATACGCCTTTCTAAAAAGACCGTCTTGAGAACCTTCTAAGAATTTTTTATGCTTTTCATCAGAATCATCTTCCATTGAAAGCGAATCATCAACTTCTTTTAATATCATTTTTATTTCCGGCTCTTCAAAAGAATGCGATGCAGATACTACTTCAAGGCTTTCTAACGAATCAATTGAATCCTCTGCGTTTATTTTTTGATATTTTTCAATCTTGTTGTTTCCTGTTTCTTCAGATATCGCATCAATATAAGTATTTAAAAATTCATGAATCGCGCTTCTCCTATCCTTTTCAAAAGAATCTACATTTTCTTCTTTTGTCGTTGCCTTTAAGTATACCTTTTCAAGGCTTGGCATCATTTTCTTTTTTACAATATCCGCCTTTTCTTTTCCAAGCCTCTTTTCAAAAAGAGCTTCAATTGGGTGTAGCATTCTTTTTTGCTTGTCAAGGTTTTGTTCAAAAACCTGTTCTTCAGACCCGTCAAATTTAAAGGAAAACAGCTCTGAAAAAGGTATAAGATCCTGTTCAGATGGTTTTCTTTTTTCAAGTATTTTTTTGGCAGTTTCCTTTACTCCATTATCCTTATCATATGTTAGTTCAACTAGTGCAAAAAGAGCGCCTGGGTCATCAAGCTCTGAAAGTTTTTTTGCAGCCTTTTTTCTTATTTCCGGATTTTCATCAAAAGTAAGAGATATCAATTTTTGAAGTTCTATTTGAGACATATTCCTCCCTATCTGATAATAAAGGAAATTATTTTAAATAGTTGTATAATTATTTATGAAGGTGAAAAATATGAATAAAATTCTTTTGGTTTTTGCAATTTTTTCATTGTTCTTGTTTGGATGCACATCATCAACAGGTGAAAAAAATGAAGAAAGTTTAAACTATACTGGAACTAGCAATACTGCTCAAAACGAAGAAAATTTTGATTCAATAGCACCTGACTTAGAAAACTCTCAAGATTTAGAAAAAACGGAAACTGATTTTGATCATTATATATGGCAGGATTTGCAAGAAGGGGCAGTGGTTTATTGTATAATAGATAATGCAGGAGTAAAGCAGGAGCTTTATTTTGCAAAAAATGAAGCGCTTATGAAAACAACTTACTCTAATGTTTGGAATAAGGTAAGAATAGATAGGCAGACAAGTTGTGCGTGGGATTCAAAAATTCCAAAACAATGCGTTGATGTAAATGAAGCAGGCGGTTTTGATGAAATCTATCAAAGCTGGGTAGATAGTGGCAAAATTCTAGGAAGTTGCTCCTTTATAGAATATAATCAATCTATTTTTGAATAATTTTCTAATTTTTTTATTTTTTCTATTTCAATGCAATTTTAATTATTTGTATTTGTAAATAAACTTATGCGCGTTGTTTTTTTTGACAAAAAACAAGAAATAATGAAGCTTATCCCCCAGACCTTAGAAGATCTTTGGCATATAGAGCATATTATTGAAAAAGGAGATAGGGCAAGCTCATTTTCAATGAGAACCGTTACATTTGGAGATAAGGAGGAAAAAAAACCCGTCTTTCTTACAATAGAGGTTGAAAAGGCAGAGTTTTCAAAATCATTGAATCGGCTGAGGGTATTTGGGAAAATAATTTCAGGAACCCCGGAGGATTTCGTCCAGATAGGGCGCCATCACACAATCGATCTTGAAATAGATGGAAAAATCGAAATTCAAAAAAAATGGAAATCTTTTCATCTTCAAAGGATAAAGGATGCCGAAAAAGAATCATCCCGTCCGCTTGTAAAAATAATTGCAATGGACGAGCAAAAGGCAATAACCGCGGTGCTTAGGGGCTATGGGGTCGAGTATGGGCCTGAATTTGAATCAAATGCAAGCAAAAAATCTGAAAATTATGAATCCGAAATAAAAAGGTATTATTCCCAAATCTATTCTTATATAAAAGATTCAAAAGAAAGAATAATTATCGCAGGACCTGGATTTTCAAAAGAGAATCTGAAAAAATATATAGAGGAAAAAGACCCTAAATTTTCAAAATTAATTGTGCTTGAAAACTGCAGCTATGCTGAAAAGACCGGCATAATAGAACTTTTAAAAAGAGGGGCGGTAGAGAAAATTTCAGGAGAGCAGAGAATAGAACAGGAAGAAAAACTAATCGAAGAATTTATTTTGCATTTAAACAAGTCCCTTCCGATTGCTTATGGAAAATCAGAAATAAAAAACGCGCTTGAAGCAAACGCGCTTGAAAAAGTGCTTATACTTGACGAACTTTTAAGGTCAGATGATGAAATACAAGAGATTGCAGAATCATTAAAAAAATCAAACTGCAAATTATTTATAATCTCAAAGGATTCTGATGCAGGAATGAAATTAAAAGGTTTTGGCGGGATCGCAGGTTTTCTAAGGTTTAATATAAACTAATTTTATTTTAACTTACTTTCAAATATAAAAATAACTTTATTAACTTTAATATTCCTTTATTTGTTGGTGAAAAAATGGCAGTTCAGTTTAATTATCTTGCTCCAAAAAATTGGAAACCTGAAAATCCAGATGAGAATTATATAATAACATTAATAAAAATAGAATTTTCCAAAAATGCCCTTAAAGAAGGAAATAAAAAAGGAAAATCTGAAAAAGAATTATTTGAAGATGCTGCAGGATCAGTTGCAGCAGAATCATCAACAGGGACATGGACAAAGGTTTATTCCGGGAAAGATTCTGGAATAAAAATTGCAGAAAAAGAAAGGGCGCTTGCATATGATTTGGATTACAAAAATAAGATGTTTAAGGTAGCCTATCCAATTACCCTTTTTGAATTAGATAATATTTCAGGGCTTTTTGCAGGCATAATTGGAAATATTGCAGGTATGAAAATGGTTTCTGCAATGCGAATTTTTGACATCCGTTTTCCAAGAAAAATGATAAGTGCTTTTAAAGGTCCTGCATTTGGAGTTTCTGGGATAAGAAAACTTTTAAATAAGCCAAAAGGCCCCCTTCTTGTTACAGTGCCAAAGCCAAAGATAGGAAGGACTGCAAAAGAACAATCAAATCTTGCAAAAATTTTGTTTACCTCTGGAAATGGAACATATGATGGCATAAAAGATGATGAAAATCTAACAAGCCTTTATTTTAGCAAATTTGAAAAAAGGGCAGAACTTGTCTTAAAAGAGGCAAAAAATGCAGAGAAAAAAACAAAAAACAAGAAATTTTACTTATGCAATATAACCCATTCAAATATAGACACCATGCTAAATAGGGCAAAAATAATAAAAAAATACGATGGAAAATTTCTTATGGTCGATGTAGTTTGTACAGGTTTTAGCGCAATTGATACGCTTAGAAGAAAAAATTTAGGGCTTGCAATTCACGGCCACAGGGCGATGCACGCATTTATCACAAGGGATAATTCTCCAGGAGTCCATGGAGTTGGAAGGCTTGAGGGTTTTAGCGTTTCAATGATATTTCTTGCAAAAACATTCAGGCTTTTAGGGGTTGATTCAATGCACGGTGGTTCTCCTCTTGCAAAAATGGAAGATTACGGTGAAGCAGAATACATCCGTGAAGTAATGCAGGAAAAAGAAACAAAAATCAATCCAAAAATTCCATCTCTAGGTCAAAAATGGTATCATATAAAACCTATGATTTTTACAGCTTCAGGCGGGCTTCACCCAGGAGATATTGAAGCAGTTCTTTCAAAGCTTGGAGAAGATATAATAATTCAATGTGGGGGAGGGCTTTTAGGCCATCCACAAGGAATTGAAGCAGGGGTAAAAGCCATTGAACAGGCAAGGGACTTGGCAATGAAAAAAATAGATGTAAGAAAATGGGTAGAAAAAAATCCCAATTCAGAACTTGCTATTGCAATTAATCTTTGGGGATACGGCCCAAGAATAGTTTATTAATTTTTTTATTTTTCTGTTGCAACAAATCCTTCCTGCATAAACTCATTGCAGTATAGAGTAATCTTTCCGCCATTTTTTATTTTTTCAATCAATTGATCGTTGCGGCTACTTTCTATTCCAATAATAGGAATATTTATCTCCCTTATCCATCCATTCAAATGTGATTGAAAAATGTTTATTATTTCTTTTGAAATAAGTATTATTCCTATGGCATTTGAGATCATTGATAAATTATATGTTTCAAGAATTCCTGCCCCCCAAGTGTCATTCAAAACTAAGATATAATCTTTATTTTTTCCATTATTTTTTGCTATTTGATTTTTATCTCCTGCCCGATTCACTATTATATTTCCTGTAGTTACTACCTTTGATCCAGAGCACTTATGGCTTTTGAAAAGTATCCGTTCATTTTCAATTTCAGGACGCTCAATTGGCTTATAATCAATTTGGGCTGATTGCACCACAACCCAGTTTGGCCTTAAAATATCTTCTGCCACTATTTCGATCCATCTTGGTCCAACTTCAGATGTAAAATTAACTAAATCCTTTTCAATAGTATCTAAACCCCTATTTCTTATAGGAGATGTTGAAAACATGCGGACATATCTTCCAATCTCAAATCTATTAACCGCACCGCTATTTATCTCAAGACAGAATCTGCGTGCCAAATCCCCTGCATTACTATCAAGTATATAAATATCCTTTTCAAATCTTACTTTTTTTAAGTTACTATTTGCTCCTCCAATCCCATTTCCAACAGAAACCAAATATTTTCCATTTATTGGCCCCAAAATATTAGCGCAAAAAAGAGGAGTTATAACCCGTATATCTGAATCTTCAAACTTTGGCGTTACACTTATCTGTTCCCCCCAAAAAGGCATTATCTGAACACCACTAAAATCTTCAATTCCTTTTAATTTCTTAAACTCCTGTGCATCTTGGTTGAATTGGCTTGCAAGAACCTGCTTAATTGCAGATTCAACTTTTTGCAATAATAAATAGTCTCCTTCTTTTTCCCCCATTAATTTATAAGGAATACAAGTTGGAATGCTTTCTTCAAGTCCAATTCCAACAGGCCAATCATCAGATCTTATCATTAGGACATACCTAAGCAAAAAATCAAAAGACATTACTGAATCTTTTATTTGTTTAAGTTCCTTAGGAGTAAATGTTCCATTCTTCACTTTTTGATATTTTTTATTTAAATCAGTTTCATTCAAAGCGCCAGAGTCCCATAAAAATCTCTGAAAAAAATTAGGTGTTAATGCAATATGATCAGGAAAATATAAATTATTTTTCTCAATTGCCGCCATATCATTTCTAAGCGCCATTGTCTTTAATCCAGGTTTTCCTTTGCCAACATCTAAAATCAGTGGCCTATGATCTCTGGATAAATTATGGATATACCCCATAAATAGTATTTAATATAAAATAGTGTTTTTAAATATACTGTTATGTTTCTCAAATACAAGATTAATAAAACAGTCACCTATAATACATACTTATGACTTATCTTAGATGTTTAGGTGCCTCGCACGAAGTTGGAAGATCAGCATTTCTTTTATCAACAGATGTAAATTTATTATTGGATTATGGAATAAAAATTTTTGACCAAACAAAAAAGCCAAAATACCCTCTTACCTTCCCAGAAGATTTGGATGCTGCAATAATTACGCACGCCCATTTGGATCATTCAGGATTTGTTCCCTATCTTTATGCAAGCGGGAACAATACAAAATGGTATGCAACCCCACCAACAAGAGATATTTGCGAGGTAATGTTTAAAGACTCAATGAAAATAATGGGCGAAGAACTTCCATATAATGAATCTCATTTTACAAAAGCACTTAGAAATTGGCATCCCGTCTTTTATAGAAAAGAAGTTAGATTTATGGATACGCGGGTTAATTTTTTTGATGCAGGACATATTGCAGGCTCTGCAATGCTTGAAATAAAATATAATAATAAAAAAATAGTTTATTCAGGTGATTTTAATTCAGAAAATACAAGAATGCACAAAGGCGCAGAGCCAATCGAAAATGTTGATACCCTTATTATAGAAGGAACATACGGAGTAAGAGAACATCCAGATAGGGCCGAAATAGAAAAAAAATTAATCTCTGAAATAGAAGAAACCATTGATGAAGGTGGCCATGTGCTGTTGCCTGCGTTTGCCCTTGGAAGAAGTCAGGAGTTAATTGCAATACTTGGAAATCACAATTTTGATGTTCCTATATTTTTAGACGGAATGTCAAAGGCGATCACATCAATTTATGAAAAATATCCATATTATTTTGATAATTTTGATCATTTTACTTCTGCTCTTGAAAAAATAACTCCTGTAACTTCAATAGGGCAGAAAAAAGATGCACTAAAAGAGCCCTCAATAATTATTACAACGGCCGGTATGATGGAAGGGGGCCCAGTATTAAATTATCTTTTTAATCTAAGCCCGAATTCAAAAATAATTTTTACAGGATATAATGTTGAAGGCACAAACGGCCACAGGCTTTTAAATGAGGGAAAAATAATAAAAGACGGCTATGAGCTTTCAGTAAATATCCCTTCAGAATATCTTGATTTTTCAGCACACGCAGGAAGAAGCGGAATTTTAAATTTCATAAAAAAGGCAAACCCCTCAAAAATAATAATAGTGCATTCTGATGATGCAAATGCAGATAAATTTTCAAATGAATTGAAAGAGGATTTTGGATTTGATGCAATTGCCCCACAGCCAGATGATAAGATAGATTTGTAAAAATAGCGCCTGCCATGTTTTGCATGGCAAGATATTTTTAACTCAGACGCTGTAAGCCTCATCACAAACCTTTTGACTTGTTATATACTTATGGCAAAACGTTTACGAAAAACCATGCGGTTATACATCTGTTTTTTTAAAAACAAATGGCAAAACGTTTACGAAAAGCCAAAATAACCTAAATTGTCAGGTTATCAGAGGTTGTTCATGTCATCACTAAGTATATTTAGCCAAAACCATATTAAAAAGGTTCATATTTGCAAATTTTGTCTTACAGAAGAAAGCTCAATTAATTAAACCTTATCTTATATATTTTTTTCAATGAAAATAAAAATTTTAATAAACGCAAAAAAAGATTGGACTAAAAAAATTTCAAGGGAAGTTCAGGACTTTCTTTCATCTAAAGGTTTTTCCATCGTTTCAAAAAATGCAGATATCTCTATTTACATAGGAGGGGACGGAACAATATTTTATTTTAATCACATTGGAAAAATAGAAGGCTCAATTCTTGCAATAGGATCTAATTCAAGCTATCTTTGCCAGTTAAATAATTCAAATTGGAAAGAGCATATAATCAAATATCTTTCAAACATAAAAAAAGAGTCAAGAATAACCTTAAATGCAAAAGTCGGAAAAAAAATATATTCTGCAATAAATGATGTGGTTTTACATACTTCTGATTACAGGGTAATTGAAATAGGCGCTAAAATAAACGGAATAGAAAAAAATTTTGAAGGGGATGGAATAATCATCTCAACTCCAACCGGATCTTCAGCGTATTCCTATTCTGCGGGGGGAATAATTATCGATGAGGATACAGAAGCAATAGAAATAGTTCCAATTTGCCCGTATAAGCGTCTTATGTCCCCAGTTGTAGTTAATGATTCATCAAAAATAGAATTTTTTTCAAAGCGTTCAGCAGATCTTACAATAGATGGTATTTTCATAAAAAGAATGAAACCTAATGAAAAAATATACGTAGAAAAAGGAAGAAAAATTTCATTTTTGGTGTAGTTTTAATGGATCAAAATTTAATTTTAAAGGATGGTTTTGTAAAATTAAGGGTTAAAGCCCAGGGTATGCTCCAAATGCATACCTTTAAGGTAGAAAGAAAAGAAACTCCCTATGGTATTGTCCCTTTTTTAGTTTCGGAATATGAAATTCCTGAAATGGAGCTTTTAAGAATATCAAAAGAAACAAACCTTCCGGTCTTATGCGATAAAAAAACATTTTATCCAAAAGGAAAACTTCCATCTGATTTTGCAGGCCTATAGGTAATTTTATGAATTTTGATTTTAAAAAATTTGGTTTAATTTTTATTTTGATATTCTTCTTTGAAATGGTAATATATATAATTCAATTTTATTTTCCTGTATTTTTTGTTGAGCTTGGGTTTGACGCTTTTCAAATCGGCCTTTTAATTTCAATAGGGTATCTTGTGAATCTATTTTTTTCAACCCCAGTTGGATTTTTATGCGACAAAATGGATTTGAGATTTCTTGCATTTTCCTCTATTCTAATTTTTATAGTTTTCTTTTTTGGGGTATCTTATGCAAATGAGATTTTTGTTGTCATAATTTTGGTTTTCTTATTTAAACTTGGCTCACTTATAAGCAGGACAAGCCTTGACAATATAATCCTTAAATCAGAATCAGAAAATAAAAATCATACAATTGGAAATTATTTCTTTTTTTTATATTTAGGGACAGTTGTCGGTTTAATTGGCACAGGCTTTGTTCTTTCTTATATCACATTCCAATCCATGTTTTTTTCTGCCGCAGTCTCTTTAGCATTACTTGCACCACTCTCTTTTTTCCTTCCAAAAATAAAACTGGAAAATCCAAAAATTTCTGAATATACTTCTGATTTTAAATCGCCAGCAGCTATTTTAATAGGAATTGCATTATTTTTCTATTCTTTTCATTATGGGGCGGAAAATATTTCATATACCCTTTTTCTTAAAGAAAATCTTGGCCTTGATTTTTTTTCAATAGGGCTTTATATGGGTTTATCAATATTTATAATGTCTTTTGCAGCTCTTTTTATATCAAGAAAAATGAATTCAAAAAATCTTTTCTTTTTATATGCGCTTTCTTTTGCAATTTCAGGTATAGGGCACATTTTTATGGCAGTTGATATAATTTTGGTCTCATTTATATTCAGGGTAATTCATGAAATCGGGGATGCAATAGCGCTAGTTGCATATTTTATTTTTTTAAAGGATTTTTTCCCGCAAAAAAGGATGGGTGGAAACCTTGGTTTTTTTGCGCTTATAACAACAATAGGCTCAATAATTGGAAGCTTTATATTTTCCTATATAGGTTTTGGCTATGGCCATAACTATTCTCTTATAATCAGCGGTGTAATTACACTTATTTCAGCAGTTTTACTATTTTTAAACCTTGGAAAATTAAATAAAATAAAAACAGAATTTTTCAGCTAGTACTTATTTTTTTGATTATCTCAATTATTTCTTTTCCAATACCTTCCTGCGCCTCTTTTGTCGCAGCCCCTATATGCGGAGTTAAGACAACGTTTTGAAGCCCGATTAATTTTCCAGAATAAGGTTCATTTGAAAATACATCAAGCGCGGCCCCTTTTATTTTTCCATTTGATAGACCTTCAAATAATGCATCTTCTTCAATTAATTCTCCCCTTGCGAGATTTAATATATAAACCCCGTCTCTCATTTTAGAGATTGAATTTTTATTTATAATCCCCTTTGTTTCCGGCACCAACACTGTATGCAAGCTTATTACATCTGAAAGCCCATATAATTCATCTAGCGATACAAATCTTATATTTTCAGTTTCCTTTGCCTTTGGATTATATGCAATAACTTTCATACCAAGTGCATTTGCTTTTTTAGAAACCAATGCCCCTATTCTGCCAAATCCAATTATTCCAAGGGTTTTTCCTGAAATTTCATCTCCTGTCAATTCCTTTTTTATCCAATTTCCATTTCTTAGTTCCCTATCTGCCCTTGCAATTCCCCTAAAAAGAGAAAGAATTACTCCTATTGCAAGCTCAGCAACTGCATTAGTTGAAGCTCCGGGGGTATTATATACCTGGATATTTTTCTCTTTGCAGTAAGCGGAATCTATATTATCAAGCCCTACTCCGCCCCTAATAACTGCCTTTAATTTCGGCGCGTTATTTATCACCTCGCGCGTTATTTTTGTAGCGCTCCTCACTATGATTATCTGGGCGTTTTTTACAGCTTCCATTAGGTTTTTTGGCTTATATTCTACTTCTCCTAAATCCTTAATCTTATTTACAACCTCTTCTTCCATCGAATCGCAGATTAATATTTTCATCTAAAACACCTATAAATAAATTTTCTATAAATATATTTATTCTTATCTTATTTTTAAATTATGTTTTGGCAGCCCGAATGTTTTCTAAGCGCGATAAGCCCCATAGCCACAAAAAAAGTTATGCTAATTGCGCAAATAAAAAACATCGCAGAAAAACCAAAAAGAGCTATTATCCACCCGCTTAATGCAAAAAGAAGGAATTCCCCAAATTTTAGCGGGGCAAATAATACCCCAAGGTCTGTTGAAATATCCTTGCTCCTATATATCTGGTCCATTGCAATATATTCAACAACAACATACCCGCATCCGTTTGCAAGCGCAATCAAAATTAAAAATAACACAGTTTCTCCTGTGAAAATAGGAAGCAGCATCATCAAAGGAACCATACCAAAAGTTATCATAATGAGTTTTCTTTTATCCATATGAAATTTCATTGAAATATACGCGCCTGTTGAAATTGCAAGTGAAAATATCGCAAGTATCACTCCGGTTTCTTCATATGAGAATTTTAACCCAGATCTTAGATATAATGGGAGAAGCAATACCAACAAGGTATTTGATGCAAGGAAAAAGAATAATTGAAGAAATGCAGCATGCCAGAAAACAAAAGACCTTTTTTTAAATACCCTCTGCATAAAACTCTTTTTTTCATAAATTTTAGGTATTTTTATATTTTTCATTTTTAATGTCAATGCAATATATGCTAATGACAGTACAAATAATAAAAGAAAAGAGCCCTCAAATGCAAGATAGGTTATAAATATTCCTGCAAAAACCCGCGAAAGGCCGTCAAAAACCTGCCTTATAAATGCAAATTTTGCAAGAGCATCCCCAATATGGTTTTTTGTATTTTGAATTATATCTGTTCTTACAACTGCCCAAAAAGAAGCATTTCTCACCCCTTCAATAACAGTTCCAATCCCAAATAATAAAGGCGAACTTGCAATTGCATATACAATTATGGCTACTGCATTTGAAAATGAGCTTAGAATATTTATCTGTTTTGTCCCGATATTATCTGCAACAGCAGAAAAAACAATCCGGAGTATAAGAAAAGATAGCGGAACTATTGATAAAATAATGCCTATCGTAGAGAGGTCAAAATTGTTTTCCAATAAATAAAGAGGCATTATCACTGCAAGGCAAGTAGAAATGAATGTGAATAGCCCATTTACTGCAATTAATTTTTTCATTTATGGTCGCGCAGTTATTAGATCCAAAAGGCTTTTTTAATCTTTCTTTATTTCTTCTAGCGCATCAAGGCATTTTTTTAGCATTTCTTTTGTCACATGGCCCATATTTGAAATTCTAAGCCCCGTATCCGTATATGCCCCCTTGCATCCAACTATTACAATGCCATATTTTTCTTTTAGTATTTTTCTTATTTCCTTTGGGTTGTTTCCGCCTTTAAATGCAGTCACAGTATAAGATTCAAATCCAGCTTCCGGTATCAATTCAAATCCTATTTCTACAACCCTTTTTCTTACATATTCTGATAATTCCTTATGCCTTTCGATTATTTTTGGCACGCTTTCTTTATCAATCAAGTCAAATGATTTTGAAAGAGCCCACATAAGACTTATTGCAGGGGTAAAGGGTGTTTGAAAATCCTTTTCATATCTTTTTTTGTATTCTCTTAAATCGCAGTAGAAACTTGGTATTTTATCTCTTGACTGTATTTTTTGGACAGCCTCTTTGCTAAGCCCAATTAATGCAAGCCCCGGAGGACAAGAAGGCCCTTTCTGAGCTCCTGTAACAAAACCATCAAGCCCGAATTCTTTCATATCCATCGGAGTTCCAGGCCATGCAGAAATGCAGTCAAGTATTGTATACATTCCTTTTGATTTTGCATATTTTATTATTTCTTTTGCATGGTTTCTGATCCCATATCCAGTTTCATTATAAACCATTGCAAGTGCATTGGCTCCTGATTCATCTATCAATTTTTTTGCCCTTTCAAGATTCCATCCCTGTCCAGGCTCAAGAGTATATATTTGGGCGTTTGCATAAACCTGCGCAGTTTTTCCAAGCTTATTTCCAAACTCCCCGTTTGCAAGGCAAATAATCTTTTCATCAGGCTTTACAATATTTAAAATCAATGCTTCAAGCCCAAGTGTTCCTGAGCTTGTAAATATATGGGCCTCATATGCATTTAGATAGCCTTTCAATCTTTCAATAAGGTTTTTGTATAATTCACTAAATTCCGGACTTCTATGGGTAATCATTTCATGCGTTTGTTCCATGCTTATTTCCTTTGGTACATAAACTGGTCCTGGGCCTAATAAAATCATATCATACACCTTTTACAAATTAATATATTACAATTACTGGTTCAAAATATCTTCTTACATTTCCTGCATATACCCTATCTTTTAGTAACCTTTCAAGGTATTCAAGACCTTCTTTTCTATCCTGGTGAAGCCATCCAAGCCTCATATTTAACCTTATAATCCTGTTTGGTATCAGATGCCTTGTGGATTTTGGGGGAAACAATTTTCTTGCAAGAGATCGTTTAATAACTTCTTCTTTTGTATATGTTTTTCTAAATAAAATCCCCTTTGAATCCAAATCTTCTTTTATAAGG
>CAZLIX010000010.1:2333-17358 GCA_964559795.1 Microcaldota archaeon | reverse complement strand
TGTCCCCTTTTTTCAATCCCCTAATTGAAGGATAGGACAACGCTACGATAATTGAAAGCGCTGTGCTCACTGCCAGAAGCTTTAAAAGAAAAATTATCCCCGCATCGGGAATAACTGCAAAAGAGATCAGTGAAATTGCAATTGCAACTAAAAAGAACTTCATAAAAAAAGGGAGGCTCATTTATATCAACCATACATTGAACTGGAAGATAATTTAAATCTTTCAACTCCCTGTTTGCTTTCATTTCCTTTAATTATAGTTATTTTTAATGCATTTTCAAAATGCTCTCGTTTTATTTTTTTGGAATTTTCCCTTATTGCAAACATTGCAGCTTCCCTGCATAAATTTTCAAGGTCTGCGCCGCTAAAATTATTTGTCTTTTTTGCTAGTTCCTTTATAGATACTTTTGAATCAAGAGGCATTTTTGAAACATGGATTTTAAATATTGAAAGCCTCTCTGACTCATTTGGAAGTGGAATTTCAATGATTCTGTCAAATCTTCCTGCCCTAATCAAAGCCTCATCTAAAATATCGGGCCTGTTTGTTGCCCCGATTACAACCACGTTTTTTAAAGAAGAAAGGCCGTCCATTTCAGTTAAGAATGTATCGACAACCCTTTCCATGACATTATGGCCTTCGTTTAAATTTCCTCCTCTTTTTGGGGCAATTGCATCGATTTCATCTATAAAAAGAATACACGGCGCTGAAATCTTTGCCTTGCGGAAAAGCTCTCTTATTATTTTTTCGCTTTCTCCAACCCATTTCGATAAAACTTGCGTACCTGAAATTCCAATGAAATTTGCTTCTGACTCGTTTGCAACTGCTTTTGCAATCAATGTTTTTCCTGTGCCGGGCGGACCGTATAATAATATCCCTTTCAAAGGGCGTATGCCCATCTTTTCGAAAATCTCCGGATTTTTCAATGGAAGCTCTACTGCTTCTTTTACCTGGGATTTTACTTTTTCAAGACCTCCTATTTCATTCCAGGAAATATTTGGCCTTTCGATAAAAACTTCTCTTAATGCAGAAGGTGCGATTTCTCTTGTCGCATCCATAAAATCATCTTTTTCAACCTTTATTGATTCAAGAATTTCAGGAGGAATTGCTTTTTTGTCCATATTTATTTTTGGTATTATTTTTCTTATAGATTTCATTGCAGCTTCTTTTACAAGAGAAGATAAATCAGCGCCAGTATATCCATGCGTAATTGATGCAATTTTTTTTATATCAACATCCTCTGATAGTGGCATTCCTCTTGTGTGAATTTTTAGAATTTCTTCTCTTCCCTGTCTGCTTGGAACCCCTATTTCTATTTCCCTGTCAAATCTTCCGGGCCTTCTAAGCGCAGGATCAATTGAATCTGGTCTGTTTGTTGCAGCAATCACAATTACATTTCCTCTTGCTTTTAGCCCATCCATTATTGTCAAAAGCTGACTTACAACTCTTTTTTCAACTTCTCCTGTAACCTCCCCTCTTTTTGGGGCAATCGCATCGATTTCATCTATAAAAATTATTGAAGGAGAATTTTCTTCGGCATCCTTAAACATTTTTCGAAGTTTTTCTTCGCTTTCGCCAACAAATTTGCTTACTATTTCTGGCCCTCCGATATAAAAGAAATTTGCATCAGACTCATTTGCAACTGCTTTTGCAAGAAGAGTTTTTCCTGTGCCGGGCGGACCGTATAGAAGAACGCCTTTTGGAGGCTCTATTCCAAGTTTTTCAAATAATTCTGGATGCCTTAAAGGAAGCTCTACCATCTCCCTTACCTTTTGAAGTATATCTTTAAGCCCTCCGATATCATCATATGTTATCGTTGGGATTTGAGTTATTTCTTTTGCAGGTTCTTCTTTTATCATAAATTCTGTGTTGTCAGTAATCATTACAGGGCCTTGCGGAAATGTCTGTATTATTAATAATGGTATTGCTCTTCCAAACACCCCCACTGGAACAAAATTTCCTTTTAAAAGTGGTTTTCCAATGAGCCTTTTTTTTACATAAAGTTCAAACCCAGGTGAAAAAGAAATTTTTTCAGAAGGGGCAAGAATTATTTTTTTTGCGTCGGAGATTTCTACTTTTTCAATTGAAACATTATCTCCAATTCCCACTCCTGCATTTTGCCGGAGTATTCCGTCTATTCTAATTAAATTAAGATTTTCATCATCAGGATGCGTCTGCCAGACTATTGCAAGCGCGGATTTTTTTCCCGTAAGCTTTATTACGTCCCCTGTTGAAAGATTCAGGCTTTCTTTTGCAGCCGAATCTATTCTTGCAATCCCTCTGCCGATATCGTTCTGAAATGCCTCATCAACTTTCAAAAAAATAGATTTTGGAATTTTAACCACCCTTAAAAAAGATTTTTTCTATTTTCTCTTTTTTTTCATCTACGACTTTTATCATTATGTATTTTTTCAAATAAAAATCCTTCTTAATATTTATTAAGGTTTCCAAAGGGATGTTTTGGCTCTTTTTTACATTTAAAAAAGAATAGATATTTTCATCTTCAAAATAAATTTGTTTATCATCAAGTACTACTACCAATTTATCTCCTTCAAGAGAAATTAAATTTATTTTTCCTGAAATAAAATTCCTGTTTTTCTTAATTAAAATCCTGCTTTTTGGAAATATGAAAATTGAAAAATTTTTAAAAAAAACATTTTCAAGTATTATCCCGTCTCCTGCGCGTATATCAAAATTTTCGGCATCAACTTTTTGGATTTTTACCAAAAGGGTGTTTTTTCCATCGGTTATTGAAAATTCCATTTTATTATTTTCATTAATTTTTGAAATAACTCCGATGAGTGAATAGGTTTTTCCATCATTTAACGAAGCAAAATCTGAAAATTCGCTTTTTTCTGTTATTATTAAATTTGATTTATATCCAAAATTAAGCCTTCCAAACCTTTCTGAAAGATTATTAATAAGCAAAATGTCATTTAGCCTTATTTTATTTAAAAGCTCTACGTTTTGTTCCCAAAAAATCACTGGAACTGAGCCTGTTTCATCAGAAATGACAAGTTCTCTTGAAGATTTTCCTGAAAGGTAGGTTATTTTTTTACCTATTGAAACTGCCTTTCCTTTTATAGATATTTCTTTTTGCTCTGGAAGAATGTCTTTTATTTTGAAAATTTTCAAATCTTTTTTGTATATATTAAATTCCTTTGCGATAAGATTTATTGCAGCCTCTTTGGAGATATACCCATGAAACTCTTTTATTTTCAGCTTTATTTTTTCATTTAGCTCTTTTTCTGAAATTAAAGATAGTAAATTAGAATAATAATCCATATGAAAAAATTGCCGGAAAGTGATTAAAAATATAGGGGTTTTGCGCGAGAATATGTAAAAAACAATATATTTTAATTAGAAATAGGATAAAAGCAGGTTATGCAAATAATGGAAAATATAGAATATACATACATCATCGGAGAAATGAGAAATCTTATAGGGCTTAGGTTTGAAAAAATACAAAAAACAGGAGAAGAAGAGATTTCGATAAAGGTAGGTAAAGAAAAAATTGTAATCGAACTTGGAAAAAGGATGAATATTTCTTATTTTTTAAAAGAAGGGGAAAATGAAAAAGGATTTATAGAAAAAATAAGAAAAGAGCTTGGCAGAACAAGGCTAGACAACATTTACCAGCATAATAATGATAGAATAATTGTCTTTGAATTTTCAAATGAGAAGAAATATCTTTTTATATTTGAAATGTTCGGAAAGGGGAATGCAATATTAGTATGCAATAATATAATATTGGCATGCAAAAAAAATGAAAGCTGGTCGGATAGAAAAATAAAAGTCAATGAGGAATATAAATTTCCCAAAACAAATATAGTAGATGATATAAGAGAGGCAATTTCTGAAAAATATATAATAAGTTCAATGATGAGGCTCGCTTTTGGAAAAAAATATTCAAAAGAAATTCTGCAAAAGTGCAATATAAATGAAAAGACCCCTGGAAATTCGCTTACAAAAAATGACATCGAAAAAATCAACGTAGAAATTAAAAAATTAAAGGAAAATCTCATTCCGCATGGATTTTATGAAAATGATAAAATAGTTGGGTTTGGTCTTGCAAATTTTGCGGAATTTCAAAAATGCACGGCAAAAAAATTTGATTCTTTGAGCAGGGTTATTGACGAATATTATAAAAATTTTAGCGAAATTGAAACTGAATCTGAGAAAACAAAAAAATTGCAAAAAAGATTGATTGAACAGGAAAATCAGCTTTTGGAATTTTCAAAAGAAGAGCAGGAACAGCGCAACATTGGAGATAAAATTTATGAAAATTACGAAAAATTAGAAGAATTTATAAAAAAAGAAAGGGGAAAACCTAAAATAGAAATAGAGCTATAAATCCTCTTGAACGATGTAATCTTTTAAGAGGGTTTTTGCTTTTCTTACTTTATCAACAACAAGTCCGATAACTGCGCTTTTGTTATCTCTTGCAATTACATGTACATTTTGTATATCAATATGATCTTCTGAAATCATTTTGGTTATTCTTGAAAGTTCTCCAGGCTTATCGTCAAGTTTTATTATTATAACTTCGCTGTTTATCAGTTTATATCCGTTTCTTTTAAGTGCATCTTCTGCCTTTTCATAGTCTTTTATTACAAGATGTATTATTGATTTTCCACCTACTGCGGTTACATCAAGACCTTCAATGTTAATTTTTGATTTGCCTAAGACATAAGTAATATCAGATAGTAAACCAATCCTGTCATCTGCAACTACAGTTATTGCCTTCATAAACACACCACCAATTACACTTTATATATCTGAATAAAAGGAAAATTATTTATATATACCACCTCTTCCTCTAAGACCAGCTTTTTAGATAGGGCAACACCAACTGATTTTTTGCCTATTAAATTCGCCGAATCAAAATTTTTAAGTGCGTTTTCAAGTTCTTTTTCTGTGCATAAATTTCCTTTGTAAAAAGAAGAATGAGAAATTAAATTTATGCTGTATTTTTCATTTTCAATTATTTTTCCAATTAATTCCTTATCGCAACAGGCAACTATTTTCTTATTTTCATGGGTATGGATTTTTAGATACATGTAAAACATATAAATAAAAAACTTATATAAAATAATGTATTAATAATTTATAATCAAACTTTGAGCAGATTATGCTTCAAAAGAGATTCATATGCACGGGTGGCGGCACGCTTTTGTCTTAGATTTTTCTAATGGCAAAATCTGTGATCCAAAAACCATGCGGTATTACTGCCGTTTAATAAAGCCACCCGTAAGCCTGAGGCATTTTTTATGCTTCAAAAGATATTTATATGCACGGGTGGCGGAGCGGTCAAACGCGATAGACTCAAGCTCACAATTTTTGACCTAAGTGTTTCTTATGGCAAAAATTAGTGTTTCAAAAAGCCATGCGGTCCCATTAAGACCACAGGTTTTGTGAGAAATCTATTCTCTTCTCGAAAATGGGATGAGGAATCTATTGGCCTAGCGTCTTCACAGGTTCAAAGCCCATAAAGTATTTCTAATACTTTATTATCGTTTTAACAAAATAGAAGTTTTTTCTGTTTTGGGGTTATCACGAGCCCTTTTCATCTAAGTTTAATATTAGATTATAAAAGGGCTGGTGTTTGAAAATCCTGTCCCGTGCATTCACACTTTTTAACTTCGGTCTTTCTTGTGGCAAAAAATATAAAAAATTATTTCCTGTTCGTTTTATTTCAAATTACATTCTATTTAGCCTTTCAATTCTTTTTTCAACTGGAGGATGTGTTGCAAATAAAGAAACTGCATTTTTCAATGGATTTGAAATATATAAAGGCGCGGTAGTTGGATTTGCATTTTTTACAGGAACCAAAACTTTTGAAATTTTTTCAAGAGCTGATGAAAGTGCCATCGGATCTCGTGTAAGCCTTGCTCCGTTTGCATCTGCAAGATACTCTCTTTGGCGTGAAACTGCAAATCTCACAAGCTCTGCAATAATTGGGGCTATCACTGCAAGTACAATACCTATTATTACAATTGCCCCTCCTCCTTTTTTAGAAGAATCACCAGAGAATAATAACGATCTTGAAAAAACATATGCAATAAGTGAAATAAACCCTACAACCGCCACTGCAACAACCATATATCGTATATCATAGTTTGCAATATGGGAAATCTCATGCGCAACAACTGCGGATACTTCACGATTATTTAGCTCTTTTAAAAGCCCTGTTGTAACTGCAATTGCAGAATGCTCTGGATCTTTTCCTGTTGCAAATGCATTCGGAGAAGGGTCTTCAATTATATAAATTTCTGGTATTGGAATTTGGGCTGAAACTGCCAATCCTTCAACAACATTATATAAATATGGATTATCTGCTTTTGATATTTTTTTTGCATTAGACATCTGAAGAATCATTTTTGTTCCAGAATTATACGAAATAAAAATATATGCAGATGAAAATATAAGAGAAAGAATAATTGAAATTGCCCAGTTTTCAGTAATGTAAAATAAAATAAAAGAACATAAAATGAATGAAAGGCCGAGCATAAGACCCATTAAAATAAGAGAATTTCTCTTATTTGAGTCTATTGCATCAAAGAAATGAATTCTTTCATCCATTTATTTTTCACTTTTTTTTAAAATTTCACTTTTATGGGCTCTTTTTCAGCTTCTGATGTTTTAAAGTAATCAATCTGCTTAAAGTTGAATATCCCTGCAAGTAGATTTGATGGAAATAACTGTACTGCCATATTATATTGATAAGTATAATCATTATATGCAGTCCTTACATAAGATATTTTATCTTCTGTTCCTGTAAGCTCATCTTGAAGTTTTAGAAAATTCTCATTTGCCTTTAATTGGGGGTAATTTTCTGCAACTGCAAAAATTCTTCCAAGAGCTGAACCTAAAAGTGCGTCTGCTTCAGCTTTTTGCGAAGGAGTCCCTTTTACTAGGGCGGCCCTTTGCTTTGTAATTTCTTCAAAGGTCGTTTTCTCATGCTTTGCATATCCTTTTACAGTTTCAATTAAATTAGGAATAAGATCATATCTTCTTTTGAGTTGAACATCAATTTGCGCCCAAGCATTGTCTATTCTTTCCTTTAATACTATGAATCGATTATATGTAGACCAAATAAATGCAGCAATTAAAGCTAATATCGCTAATACCAAAATTAATACCAGATCCATATTTTCACCTCATTTTTTCAACTATTAGATTGTATTATATTATTTATTTCTATTTGATTTTTTAAACCTTCCTCTTTCTTATCATAAATTACGATGGATGGATAAATGTTTATTCCATATTCTTGTTTTAAGCTTGAAACTACACTGCTGTCAATTGAGCCATCAAATGAATAAATTCTTATTTTTCCTTTCATTTGTTTTGAGATCAAATCAAGTTCATTTCCCTGCAATGAGCAGTTTTGACAGTCCCTTGAATAGAAATATAAAATATTGATTCTTTCATTTTCACAAAGTGCATTCACTCTTTCAGAGAGCAGATAAGATTTTAATTCTAAAAGAAAATATTGTTTTTTTAAGTTTTCATCATACTGCCCCTTGACAGTTTCAAGATAGTTAAGCTCTTCTCCGAGCCTTATTGTTTTTGTTTCTATATCCTCCAATTCCTCTAAATAAAGTGGACAAAATGATGGGGATTCTTTTGAAAGAAGAACTATTTCAAGAAGGGTTGCTTTTGAGGAGTACTCTTCTATATTTTGGAGAATTCCTTCGGATGCAGTAATATTTGCAATTCCCCCAACATATACCCCTATTGCAAAAACAATTATGGTAAGTATAAGGGCAACAAGATAAATTTTTAAGCTTAATTTTCTCTCTACCATGAAACTTTATCACCTTTAATTTGTTTTCCTATCGCAAGAAGCCAATAAAAAGTTATAAGATAAGCATAGCAAACAATAAAAATAATCGCCCAAATCGGATTTATTTTATCTTTTTTAAAAAAATTAAGCTGATGTATCGTAAATATGACTGTTAAAATAAAAAGGACTATCCCTACGAAATGTATCGGCTGAAACACTAAGGGAAGATTGTCCAAAAATAATGATTCTGAAAACAGATAATTGATTAGAATATTATATGATACATTAAAAATTATCGCAAATATTGCAGCAACTGAAATGAGGCTTATTGGAAGTATAAAAAGTCCAAAATCGCCGTATTTGGGGCTTATTATGCTTATATGATTCATTGTATTTATAAGTCCTCCACGATGCCATCTTATCCGTTGTTTTGTAAGGGGAATGAAATCCTTTGGCACATTTGTGAATACTTCTGCTTCCATAGAACTATTTATTTTCAGATTATTTTTCTGGATTCGAAGTGCAAGTTCCTGGTCTTCTAAAATATTATGCTCATCAAAATACCCTACTTTTTTGAAAACATCCCCTCTAAAAAGGCTAAATGGACCAGGTGTTACAAAAACAGCATCCATAAAATTCAGCAGTTTTCTTGAAAAAAGAGTAAGCACATATTCTACTTTCTGAAGATTTTGAAGAAAATTTTGCGGGTTTGCAACCTTTATTGCAGGGGTAACTGCGGCAACCTCTTTGCTGTCAAACAAAGGAAGCATCTTAATTATTGTATCTTTTAAAATATATGAATCAGCATCAAGCGTTGCTATAAGTTCACCTTTTGCTTTTCTTATCCCATAGTTCTTAGTTTTTGCAGCAGTGCCTTCATTTTTTTTCCTAAAAACTTTTACACCATATTTTTCAAATTTTTTTGCAATTAGATAGGTATTATCTTTTGAACCGTCATCAATTACGATTATTTCTAATTTATTTTTCGGATAATTGGAATCAAGAACAGACTGGATGCATTTTGCAATATTTTTTTCCTCATTATATGCAGGTATTACAACGCTTATTTTCGGCCTCCAGTTTGCATTTGTTTTTTTATCAGAAATTTTATTTAAATTAAAAAGATAAAGCACTACAAAAAGCATCATTATGTATAATGCAGTAAAGGAAACGATATAATCAATAATTTTTCCAGAAAAAATATACATATTTCCCTACCTTTAACTTATCAAAAATTTTGCAAAAAATACTGATAAAACAAAGCCTGCGAAAAGAAATGGAAGAAATGGGGGAAGCTTTGTATAAATCCATAATTCTTTTATTTTCAGTTTCTTTAATCTTCCTATTTCCTTTTTGCTTAGAACTCTTTCCGGTTTATATTTTTCAATCATCCGTTTGTCCATATAATCTATTGCTAAAATATCATCTTCTTCAGCCTTATTTATTGGCATTTTTTTTACGAGCATTCTGTCTATATCTTTTTTATATACTAAAAATAAAATAGTTGAAAATATAATTATTGAAACTATTAAAAAATAAGCAAAAGAAAATATTGGAAAATTTATAAATGCGTAAACAAAAAAAAGATAAGGCAAAATAAGTATTAGTGGAAAATAATTAGGGTGCGTGTTTTTTGCCCTGATTATTTTATATGAATAATATATTAGAACATAAAGCGCAAACAAAACCCCTGAAAAAACAATCAATGAAAATATAAACGGGAAATTGAATGTAAGCTCTGAGTATGTAGGATGTATTGGTAAAAGGAATACTAATGACACCAATACAAAAATATCCGCGCTTCCCATCTGGCCAGACTTATGCAAAAAATAGCCTAAAATTCCGATAATTATTGCCAAAACCAATGAAAAAACAAACAGCGCCTCATTAAAGAAAATGAAATTAAATAAAATTGAAATTCCGAGAAATAAAAATAATATTTTTTCAGGTATATTTTTATTATTAAATAGGTCATAATAAGTTGTAACTGCAAGTCCTAAAAATGCAATCAATAGCCTTAGATTCTGCTCAGGCATTATTATATTTCCGAATAAAATTGATTCGATCATTAGAATAAAATAGGAAAAGAAGATATATAAATGTAATTTTCAGATAAAAAGCTGGCATAAAATATCTGGAAGAGGCATTTCCTTTTCACAAGATATATCCCCTATTCCTTCGCTTCCGAGGTCTTCTGCTTCTGCCTCTATTTTAAGGGTGTACTCTTTTCCTTGTGAAATTAAAAAGTAATTGAAAATTTCGACAATTTTTGAATATTCGCCAGAATCGCCGTTTTTTAGTATAAAGCTTGTTGAAGGCATGCTTTCTCCTGTAATCTCATCTTTTATTTGGACGTCCCATATAAAATCAGATTGGCCTAAATCAGAAAGTAGATAAACACAATCGATTTCTGAATTTCCATCTTTGCAGGTTGCATTGAACTCAAATTGACCATATTTATTTCCAAAAGAAATGAAATCTATCGAGCATCCTTTTCCTATTCCAGAATTTCCATCTAAAAAGCAGGTTAAATTATATAATGGCACATCTGCATTTACTTTTATTGATTCTGATTCTTCTAAAACCATTAAATTACAATCTGAATTTGTGCTTGAAAGTATTTTAGCTCCTTGCACTTGCCAATCAACATTTACGCAGTCAACTTCATTTCCCTGGTATCTGCAAACGATTTGTGCTGTTGCTTCTGTTCCTGGTTTTAAAACCTGCTGCGGGTTTTCCCACGAAATTATGCAAGAATCCTTATCTATTGCAAAAAGATAAGAAAATGCTTCCATTTCAAAGTTATTATGTGAAGAGGTTGCAGATAATTCCCCTTCTCCTGGATAAGTTGGAGTTATCATTGTTTGAATATCTCCTGTCAAAGGATTTGCATTCCAAAAAACCCCATTCTCATTTGGAGGATGCCAAACTATATTTTGGCACTCAACACTTGAAAGCCATGGGTAATCATCAAGCCTCTCATAACAATATAGTATAAATTCGTCCGGAGTTCCAACTTCCATATCTAATTTTTCAGATGGATCGATTATTGAAAAATATTCCGGTATAATTGAATAAGTTGAAAGAGGGGCTCCACACCTAACAATTGATTGATTGCATATTCCTTGTGCAAATAGGGCTCCGTATCCTTGTGCTGTTGCAATTGCAGTTGTCTGTATTCCTGTACTTGAACCTAAAACCCAATTGCTGGGGGTTAGGTCCCATTGTATGTTATTGCATTGGACTGTATTATCTTTTGAATCATAAAATTCAACACTAAATGGATATGCCTGATCTTGAGCCATATTCATTTGCTCTTCTGGAATTATTTTGCATTTAATTTCATTTGATTGCTCTTTTGCGCATACGTCTGCATATGCATAATGGTTTGAAATAACGCTTCCTGAAATTCCAGTTGTTGCTTTAAGATGAACTGGATTTGGGTTGCATCCATATTCATATGTCGGGGTAAGAATAGTTATTATATTTCCACTTGAAGGATTTACAGTCCAAGAATTAAAAATATTTCCAGGTGGATCCCATGATGGATTAATGCACTCGCGACTAATGACATTTGGGTGTTGGCCATCTATTTTTTGAAAGCAATATAATTGAAATTCTTCCCCTATTCCAACAGTCATATCTAAATTTTCATCAGGATCTATTACTGCATAAAAATCCGGAGGATCATCTGAATCAGAGGTTGATGAAAGAGCTGCTCCGCATTTTATATCATATTTGTTCTCGCATTTGGCCTCTGAAAATAAGGTTGCATATCCTTCATTTCCAGAAGGCCTTACAATTGCCACATCTCCGGTTCCAAATAAGCCCCAATTGCTTGGAATTATGCTCCATTTATTATCTGCGCAAGTGACCTCTTGATTTTCAGAATTATAATATTTAACATTAAAAGAATATATCAAATTTGGATTCATTTGAGATTGAGATGAAGGAGTTATTATACAATAATAACCGCCAGTATCATCACACTCGCTGTTTGGTATCAACACGTTAGTTGAACCCGAATCTCCCTGTTCCACATTGCAGATTGTTTTTGTTGCATCATAATCTAATTTTAGATTTAAGGAAGTTGGAATTGCAGAGGTTTTATCATAAGTTACTAAGAAAGAAACTGTTTTTTCAGTTCCTTTTGGAATAGAACAACCTTCATATATATTTCCTCCAAGGCCTGTGCACTCAAAACCATCAACGCCAAGAAGAGTCCATGCAGTAAATCCTGCATTTGTAATTTTATAGCCAGTTAATTTAAGATCAACATCCCCTTCGTTTTTTATTTTTACTTTTATATTTTTTGTATTAAATTTTTCAGAAAAGCATATTTCATTTCCATCATTGTCTACAATTGATGAAGGGGCATATCCAATTTTAAAAATTGGGTCTCTTACTTCAAGATAAATTAAAGGTGTTGCAGATTGTGAATATGAATATTCTGGCCCATTGTCAGCAGATGTTCTTGAAAAAAGAAGCTTGTAGTCATGGGCAGAATCAATGTTTGAAGAATAAACTGGGTGAAACGAGATTCCGCATCCGCTTACAGATAAACCGCTTTTAAAAGAATAACTTCCCTTTGCAAGTTCTATTGTTTTTGAGATCTCCCCGTCTTCAATATTCAAATTTGAAAAAATTAATGAGTTATTCTTGTAAATATTTATTGAGGATTTACAGATTGCTGAAAATTTTCCTTTCAAATTATCAACTGCATAATAACCGCTATTTCCCCAAAGATACAATTGGCTTATTTTTAAATTATTTTCTGCAGGCCAATCATTCCATAAGGAATGAGAAGTTGATTGAATAACCCCATGGCTTACATCAAGATTATTGTATTTTGATGATGAAAACAAGATTGATTTTGAACTTATCGTCCCAGACCAAGAGGCATAATTGTCTGGATCGTTTACATCTGTATATGTGGATGGAACATAAAGAATAGAATTCCACTGATTATTATTTGCAAATTTTCCTGAAACATCTGATTTAATAGTAATTGAACCAGGGCATATTATATCGCCATTTGAAAGATCGCTGTAATCTCCTGAAATTAAATTGTCATTAGAAGTTGAAAGCGTGAATGTATTTTTAAAATAAAGGCCAGTTGTGATTTTATAAGGAGATGACTCGACTGATTGCGGCATATAAAATATTTCATTTGAAATTGAACTTTCACGATAAACTTCAGAAAATAGAAGCGATGAGAAAATCAAAAAAATAATTAAAAATTTAAATTTGTCCATTTTTCCACCATTTTTACCTAGTGCTTACTTCAATTACCTTAACAATATCTAGCATAATTCCTAAGGTGAAATCTCCTTTGTGAGTAACTCCCGGAACTACCCCGAAACCAGAATAATTAATAGGAAGCGTAAACATTACAGGACCGCCTGCAACTTTTTCTGTGCCAAAGCCTACTGCAACAGGCCCTTTTTGAGTATTTACCTGGTACATTACAGTTGCGCCTCCTCCCAAATCCCCTGTTTTCAAATCAGCTGCCATATTTGGTATTGCAACTATTGCCATATTATTATCTAAATTAAATACGATGTCTGCATCTAAGTTTAATCTATAATTGCCGGATTCAAGCTTTCCCTTTGGGCGCAATTCTACAGGCTTAGTCAATTTTATGCCCATTCTTTGCAAATGTGAGTATAATGGATCATTTGGATTTCCAACATCAAATGAAACATTGTCAAGCCAAACTTTTCCATCCTGTGTGATTCTCATATCAGAACTTATTCTCATTGTTTTTGCAAGCCTAAATGTCATTCCAGCGCCAAGAGTAAATGATGTCTGAAATGGATTTGAAACTTCTTTTTCTATATATTGTTTAACCGGGCCTGTTCCATCTTTATTTTCAGTTTCATAGCCGGTTGTAGTTTTTTTAAATTTAGTTAAATGAAAATCTATTCCAGCGCCAACATCTGCGCCAATAAAATCAAATTTATCCGGGCTTTCTTTTTTTACTATATCAATATCTGAATGTATTGACGCAGTCATTGTAAATGGAGAGAAATATTCTATTTTTTTAAGCTGGGTCAATGCATTTTTTAAAACAGTGTTTGCAGGTTGCTCCCCAAATCCATTTTCATAAGCATAATTAACTGCATCAGTATATCTTCCTTCCTTTATTAATGATTTATAATTTTCTATTTTTGAAGAATTAACTTCTAATCCGCCTGTTATAAAATCATCAGAGGACATATTTCCTGCAAATACATCATAAAAAACTGAAGGGGAAGTAACTCCATTTAAAACATCTTGGAATATACGATATGCTTGTTTTGGATTATCATATGCATCAGGTGCCATTTGATGAATAACCGGCTCGTCTTCTGGGCCATAGGTATATTTTGCAGATTGTATCAAAGGAGATTCGGTAGTTTTAGTTGGGATAACTGTAATCGGCTCTATTAATAATGGCATTTTTCCTGTTGCAGTTTTCAATGACTGGGCTTTTTCAAGCTGCCTTAAATTCCCAAGGGTTTCTTCAAATAATGTAATAAATTCCTGATTTAATGAATTAAACTGATTTTGCTCTTCGAGTATTTTTTGTGCGACCAATAGCTGTTGAATGTGATTTCTTGTTTGATTCAAAGATGCTTCTTCCACAGATAGATATTGTTTTGCATAAAAAACCCTTTTTGTTAATTCTTCTGCTATTTTTTGCGCATTTTTCTGCCTTGAAATTACTCCCATATCCTTTGTTTTTTCAATATCAATCATTGTTCTTGAAGAAAGATAATTCACCATTAAATTTGGAATATATAACACATCTTTTGACACATCTCCTTTTATTTTAAGCTCTGCTTGAAAATTTGTTTTATTTCCATCTTTTATAAAAACAGGTTCATTGCATTCTCCATAAAAAAGAGGCTTATATTTTTCATCAAGAGATTCTATTATTACATTAGTAAATGCCTGGCCTTCACGAGAACCTTCTTCTATTCTAGAAGTTCCAATTATTGTTTTTTCAATTAGAGCATCTTTTTTTGATGCGTATTTTTTAAGCCCTTCGATTGGGTCTATTAATTTTCCGTCTTTCAAATAAATAACGATATTTCCATTAGGTTCAACTAATGCAGCCTTTTGGTTAAGTGAAGTTGCATTATAGTATTCGCTTTTAAGAACTGCATCTTTTGGCATTAGGAGGGTTGGAATAAAACTTTCTTTCTGCTCTTTTGTAAATTGAGGAAATAGAGCGTATTTTGAATCAACTCCTG
>CAZLIX010000010.1:0-2323 GCA_964559795.1 Microcaldota archaeon | reverse complement strand
TTTTGGCTCAAGAACATTAAGGGGATCTCCTGAAACATTTGATTTTAAATACCCTGAAACGGTTATTTTTGGATCTTTGCCCATTAGCAATTTACTTGAAGTTGGCATCAGGGTAATATTTCCAAGCGATTCTTTGGTCAATTTTGGCATAAAAAGCGCATAATCAGTTATTACTCCAATTCCGCTGTTTGCAGAAATTGAATATGGCCCAAGCATTCCATCTACTGCATTTAAAATTGCAAGTTTTCCGTTTTCAGTCCGGATGAAATTAACCCCATATTCTTTATTTAAAGAATCCAAGTCGAAATTTTTGCCAACAAATTCCGGGAGTTTGCCTGTAATAATCGCTTCGTATGCGATCTTAATTTTTCCGGCAGGTGAGTCTGGTGAAAATGTGTATGAAGATCCGACATCTAAAAATGCCAAGATTGTTTCTATTGGAATTCCCTTATCTATTGCCTCGGATAATATATTATTATTCATTGTCTGCATAAATGCAAAAACCTCGGATCGTTCTCTTTTAAGAATGTCTTCTGGGTTTGAAAGTTCATTTGCATTTTTTTCTTTTGATTTTGGAGGGGCTATTGCAATTTGGCCCAAATTAAGCAAATTTACAAGAGGTGGATCTCTTGACTGCATTTCATATAATGCAACAAGCATAAGATCCTGTATATGCTTTGGCGCTGTTTTTTGTCCTGAAACATACTGCATTGAAAGCAAAAATTCAAGGTATTTTAATGGAAAGCCGTTTTTTTCTCCTGTCCTTATTAAATAATATTCATCAACCATTTGTCTTATTGCAAAAAGTTCGCTTGCAGAAATGCTTATTTCTTTATGAACTTTGCCGTCATGGTCCATATAGGGCTTCCACTCTGAAGAGTTTGCAGTATGATAAAATTGCGAGATATGGTTTGCCCAGTCTGGATAATCCTCAAAATTTGACTTTAGAATTAAAATTCCATAAAGCGCAGTCTTGATTTCAGTTACTGCATTTTCAGATAAGCCTGATAATGATTCTGGCGGTATAATTCCGGCTATATTTTTAAAAAGCGCTTCGGTTTTATTCATCCTGTCAAATAATTGCAATGATGTTTGGTAATTGAATTCAAAAGAATATTTTTCTTTTACTGGCTTATTTGCCTTATTTAAAAGCGGGTAATTAGTTGAAGGAGTTAAAATAAAGATGTCTCTTCCTGAAAATAATGAAAATGTATCCATCTTATCTTTAAGAGAAGAATAAGAGACTAAAACTCTTGAAAGCGCAGTCATATATTCTGGATTTTCAGCTGCAAACTGGGATATTTTAAGTGAATTTATAAGCTGGATAAACCCATCTTTTTTGAATTCATTTTTATCCATTGAAAATTTAATACAGCTATTTTTTTGTGTTTTTAAAAAGAGGTAAACATTTGAGCTGTCTGTAAGGACAAAATGGAAAGCGCCCTGGCCCAACACATCATTAGAATACCCTCTTTCATTCCAAATATTTTTTGAGTATTCCATAAGTTTTTGAAAATCTTCCAAAGGAATTGATATATTTCCTTCTTTTTCCAAGATTGATGAAACTTCGCCATACATCTTGCTTACAGATAAAAATGCAAGATTTGGGCTTTCCTGTTTTTTTATCTTTGACGGAATGGATTCTTCTTTTGTTTTATTTATCGTTGGTTTTTCTTCTTTTGCATGAGTTTTTGATATTGGCGCAATTTCTTGCTTTTCAGCTAATTTTAATAAATCTGAATTTTCCATGCCAAAGGACTTGTTAGGGATTATATTATTTTGGATATCCGAAAGATTATAAATTAAGACAAAAAAACCGGCATTATTAGATTTTAATTCATTAAATGACGCTGTGAGGTAATAATTTAAAAAAACAGATGCAAATTTTTCCTTTGAGCTTTGATTAAGAGAAATGCTTTCTGAATTAAAATAGATGGATTTTATTTGAGAATTTCCTGCTTTTTTTGAAATATTTGCAATGATATTTTTTTTGAATTCTTCTGTTTCCTCCTTTCTGCCTGTGAACAGATGATAGTTGCCCCCCTCTTTTATTAAAAAATAAATATTCTCATTTTTACAAAAAGATAATGAAGCATCTCCAAAAAGTAATTTTTGAAAAGCGTAATTTTCCCCCTTTTTAAAAATGTCCATTTGTGAGGAGTATTTATCAAAAAGCATTTTCAAATCCTGAGCGGTTATGTTAAGGCCTTTTGAATTTAAATGGGTGATTAATTTTGGAAGATTAAATTCCTGATAAAATTTATATTATTATGCCTTTGAAACATTAAAAATATAAGGAGATTATTTTTTTTTTTTTTTAAAA
>CAZLIX010000009.1:0-18427 GCA_964559795.1 Microcaldota archaeon | reverse complement strand
CTGTTTTCCCTTTCCTGTAAGCTCATAATACTTCCATTTTCTCCCTTCTTCTTTTTTTTCTATTAAGCCTGCATTTTCAAGCTGCTTTAAATGCTCTAAAACAGTTGGTATTGATAAGGAAAGTTCTTTTGCAAGATCTGTTTGGGTTTTTTGGTGTTCATATAAAGATTTTAAAATCGAAATTCTTGTTTCTGCACCAATCGCCTTTAAAAGCTCCTTATCTAGGATTATTTCTTCGCCCATAATATATTACCTTCACAAAATAAAATAAAAAAGAAAAAAAATAAAAAACCTATTCAACTGCAAAAGATGTACTTACAGCAATCGATACTGTAATCTCTCCGGATGAAAATGAAGTCATAGGTTCTGCGCTATCATATGATTCTTTTGCAGAAATTGCTGCATAATCATATCTTGATGGATAATAGTAGCTTGCAGCCCCATAACTTGCAGATTGCAATTTTCCAAGTTTTGAGCCTGCTGCCTGCGCAATTTTAGATGCAGATGACCTTGCATTTGATACAGCATCAGAAATTAATGATTCTTCAATTGTTTTTCTTTTTGCATCGCTTAGCCCAAATTGGACATATTCAATTAAGCCTCCGTTTGCAACTATCTTATCAGATATTGCCCCTGCACTATCTAAATTTTTAACAGTAACTTCTATTCTGTGGCTTGTTTCATATCCTTTGGATACGTATCCATAAGTTCCGTTTTTATCCTCTTCCCATTCTTTTTTTTCATAAACAGAATAAGAAGTGGTCTTTATGTCCTCATTTAATACTCCTTCTGCAAGAAGAGATGCTATAATCAAATCATTTATTTTTGCATTTTCTTCCTGTGATAGTTTAGCTGTTTCTTTCAAAGTAGTTATATATAAATATATTTTTGCCTGGTCAGGCTCTGTTATCATCTGAGCGCTTCCTTGAACTGAAATTTGAGGTATCTGGCTCTCTGAATTAAGTATATACTGATTCGATTTTCCAAAAGCTCCGCCAGAAACAAATAATGCACCTAGCGCAAAAAGAATTATCGCAAATACTGCAATAACCCACGGTCTTTCACATTCCATTAATATCACCTGTATAAACTTAGAAAAGTAAATATTTAAAAAGAAAAAGAAATGTTTAGGTTTTATCCTAAGAAAAGAATCTCATGGCTTTCTTATAATATTTTCATATTTGGAATCATTTCTTTTAAATAAAACTATCCTTGAAGGAGAATGCTCATTGATAATTGAATAATTTTTAAGAAACTTGGCAAGCTTATTTGAAAAATTAATTACATCTTCATGATACGGCATATTTTCTATTTTCAATCTTTGCCTTGAAAGCCCCAAAAACATATAAGCCTTGACTTCTATAAAATCCGTTTTTGACATTTCAAATAATTTGGCATATTCTTTTAGATATTTTTCATCATCATTTAATCCTTTAATTAAAGTGAAGCGGATTACTCTCCTGCAATTAAATTTTGACATTAGTTTCAAGGTTTTGTTTAATCTTGCCCAGCCATTTTTATATAAAGATTTATTTATTTTATCAAAAAGCTCTTTATTTGGGGCATCTAAGGATAAATATAATTGGGTTGGAAGGGAATTTGATTTTGAAAGGCGCAAAAGGTGATTTGGCTCTTGTCCGTTTGTCACTAAAAACACCGACCGCACTTCTTTTCTTTCTTTTAATAAATTTATCAGTTCATTAAGCCTTGGATAAATAGTAGGCTCACCAGATAGTGATATTGCCCAGTGCGAAGGGAATAATTCATATGCTTCATCGAATAATTTTTTGTTTGAATCATATGCCCCTTTTATTCCAACAATTAATTTTTTTCTTTGTTTTACAGTTTCTTCTATTATTTTAATAGGATCATCCACTTCTGATTTTTTCATTTTTATTTTTTTCATCCATTCCATTTGCCTCCAGCAGAAAATGCAGTTTTGCTGGCACCAGACAAGAGAAGGGCTCATCTGCGCGCACCTGTGGCAATCAATCCCATAAAATATTTGTTTATAGCAGACCCCTTGGTTTCGCAGGGCTTTTTTATTCCATGAACATATCTGAACTCCAGAATGGTTTAATACAAGCCCGTAATTTTTTGAATAAACTTCCATAACTTTTGGAGAAAATGTGATTTTCTTGGTTTTTTTGGTATTTTTCATAACAATTCTTATAGATAAGAGATTGCAAAAAGATTTAAACACTTTACAAGAAATAAAATTATGCAAAATGTAAATATAAATAAAAAATTTACAGAAATAGACAAAAAATTAGATTATATAATCGAGCATTTAGATGATTTGATAATGACTCCAGAGGAATATGTAAAATATTTGGAAGCAGAAAAAATTCATTCAAGTGGCGAACACAAAAAATTGAAAACAATAGATGATTTAATGAGGAATAGGTGATGTTTTGTTCACCATATTCTTTACTAAAAACGCGGAAAAAGAAATAAAAGAATTTGAAGAAATAACAAGAAAAAGAATATTGAGAAAAATTTCGGATTTGCAGAACTTTCCACAATCAATATTGGATATAAAAAAGATGGTTGGACCTAAAAATGCGTTTAGACTACGAGTTGGAACTTACCGGATATTATTCTCAGTACATTGGGAAGAAAAAGAAATTTTAGTTTATGAAATAAATACGCGAGAAAGAGCGTACAAATAAATTTTCAGGTGTTTGTAATGGCAATAAGATCTCCAATTGTAGTTGTAATGGGACATGTTGACCATGGAAAAACTACAATTCTTGATGCAATAAGAAAATCAAATGTTGCAAAAAAAGAAGCAGGTGGAATAACCCAAATGATTGGGGCAAGCTATGTGCCAAAAGAAAATATAGAATCCCTTGGCCTGGCACTTGCAAAAAAAATGAATATAACTCTTAAAATTCCAGGTCTTTTGTTTATTGATACCCCTGGTCACGAGGTCTTTACGAATCTTAGGGAAAGAGGGGGGAGTATTGCAGACATTGCAATTCTAGTAATTGATATAATGCAGGGAATCCAGCCCCAGACAGTTGAAAGCATGAAAATTTTAAGGCATTATAAAACTCCATTTATAATTGCGGCAAATAAATTAGATATGATAAAAGGATGGAATTGCAAAAAATCATCAACCTCTTTTCTTGAAAGCATATCCTGCCAGCAAGAACATATTAAACAGGCAGTAGATGAAAAGCTTTATTCTCTTATGGGGTCTATTTCCGAACATGGCTTTGATTCTGAAAGATTTGATAGAATTACAAATTTTGGAAAACAAATTGCAATTATTCCTCTAAGCGCAAAAACAAAAGAAGGGATAGGGGAGCTTTTGATGCTGATATCCGGGCTTTCCCAAAAATATATGGAAGAGAGCCTTAAAATTGAAGTAAACGGCCCTGGAAAAGCAAGCGTTATGGAAATAAAAGAAGAAAAAGGAATGGGAACAACAGCAGATATAATTCTTTATGACGGTATAATAAAGCGCGGAGACGAGGTAATATTTTTAACTAAAAACGGCTCTAAAACTGCCAAAATAAGAGGGCTTTTTGAGCCAAATCTTTCTTTAATAAAAGATGAAAAATACAAAAGTGCTGAAAAAATAGTTGCAGCAGCAGGGCTTAAAATACTTGCAAATGGGCTTGAAGAATGCATTGCAGGTTCGCCCCTAAATGTCGTTTCAAATTTAGAAGAGGACAAAAGGATTATAGAGCAGCAGTTTAAGGAAGTTTTAATACAAAACGAGCACAATGGGGTAATTGTAAGGGCAGACAGCTTAGGTTCTGTTGAGGCAATGATAGGACTTTTAAAGGAAAAAAATATCCCAATAAAAAATGCAGATGTAGGCAAAATCACAAAAAAAGATGTAATTGAGGCAAGCGCAGTAGGGATTAAAAATAGATTTTTGGGGGTAGTTTTAGGTTTTAATATTTCAATAATGGATGATGCAAAAGAGGAAGCAAAAGATAAAAATATCCCTATAATATGGAGTGATATAATATACAAAATAATAGAGGATTACGAAGAATGGGCAAAATTTGAAAAAGAAAAAGAGAAAAAAGAGATCCTTTCAAACATAACCCATCCGTGCAGGATAAAAATTCTCCCAGGCTGCTGTTTTAGAATGTGCAAGCCTGCAATATGCGGAATTGAAATACTTAACGGAAAATTAAAAGTTGGAGATAAGCTAATGAATAAACAGGGAGAAATTATCGGAGAAATAAAAACAATACAAGAAAATAAGGAAAATAAAAAAGAAGCAACAAAAGGAATGCAGGTTGCAATTTCCTCACAAGACATGGTAATTGGAAAAGATATAGTTGAAGGAGATATTGTATACACTTATATAATAAAAGAACAACTTAAAATTTGGGAAGATAAAAAATCAACATTAAATAATGAAGAACAGCAGCTTTTTGAAGAAATAAAATCAAAAATTGTAAAAAGTATTTTCAAATAAACAGATTTTTAAATATTTCAACACATTTTGTATTACCATGTATAATATTTCTACTAACCCAATGAAAAGAAGGGTTCAAAATGAAAGACGGGTTCAATCAAAACAATTAAAATCTAAAATAAACCCACAATCAATCATTGAAAATTTGCATCTTTTAAAACTTCAAGGAAAAGATGAAGATGGAAAAAACATCACAAGCTCGGATTTAAGGTCTTTGGGGGTTTATACGACCAATTCAGTAGTAATGTTTTTTACTCACAGGGATGATCTTTCATTTTTAGATTTAATTCCATTAGAGCAGGCAGAAAACCTTGTAAAAAAAGGAAAGCAGAAAAAATCTGAATCAAAAATAATCACCGATCTTTTTAGATCGGTAAGGCTTTTTTCCCATCAAAAAGAAGGATACAGGCTGGAATTGAAAAAAACAAGGCTTGCATCAAAAATAGAAAATTTAAATTTTGAGGTTTATGGCACAAGATTAGTTGAAAATATAAATGACGCCATATCTAATATTGAGGTTTTAATAGGAGACCTTGAACATAAAAAATCTGCCCCGATTTATCTTTCAGCAAAACATCTAAATCGGGCAAAAGAAATGCTTGAAAAAGCCAAGGATGAAAAAAATAAATTTAACAGAAGAACATTGATAAGTTCTGCATGTGCTGTTCTTGTCGGCTCAAAAAACAGGGCAGGAAAATGGAGGACAATAGAAATCCTAAAAAGAGGAAGCATGGCATTTCTTCGCGAAGTTTCTGCAAGAAAGTCCAGGGATCTTTTTATAATGCAGAAAATTGACGAATTTATCCATCTTATAAATTCCGGGCCACAGCGATGCTTTATCTTTAAGTCCTTATGGGAAAAAGATAAAAAAATTACAGATATTCTTGAAGGATTAAATCTTAAAAATATAAGAAAAAAAATTGCCCAATTACAAAAAGAGGAAATAGATGAAAAAAAGAAATACTATATCCAGAATGCCCAAAACTATCTTGAAAAATCCGAAGATAAAAACGCATATTATGAACTAAGGAGGCTTTATTTTTTCATTCTTTCAAATAAGCCTAGATATATTTTAGAACAGCTTGAATGCTCAAATGAAGGATATTTAAATGAAAAAAACGGCGCGGATTCTTTTATTGGGTATTTTAGATCAGGAGTAGAACTTTTTGAAAAAGGAGTTTTTGAAAGGGCAGACTATTGTTTCCAAAAAGCAAAAGAAATGCTTTCCGAAAGTGTTTAAATCTTTTTATTTAAAATGAATAAATTGAGGCTTTTTGTATGTATCTAGGCTTAACAGGTGAAAATTGCTCAGGCAAAGGAACAGTTGCAGAATATCTTGGAAAAAAAGGATTTTATTATGTTTCACTATCAGATGTAATCCGCGAAGAAGTGGCATCTGAAGGAAAAGAGATCACAAGGGAAAATCTTGTAAAAAAAGCAAATGATTTAAGAGAGGATTTTGGCCCTGCAATTTTGGCAAAAAAAACAATTGCAAAACTTGAAAAAGACAGAAATTATGTAATAGATTCTATTAGAAACCCAAAAGAAGCAGAGGAATTAAAAAAACTTGCCAATTTTTTTCTTGTATATATTTCTGCTCCTGAAGATCTAAGGTTTGAGCGTATGAAATCAAGGGGAAGGGAAAACGATCCAAGAACTTTTGAAGCATTTAAAAAATTAGAAGAGCTTGAGGCAAAAAATAAAGAGAGCCATAAGCAAAACTTGTTTGAAACGAAAAAATTTGCAAATAAATCTATTGAAAATAATGGTTCTTTCATAGAATTATACGATAAAATTGATTTGATGCTTTCAGAATTTTCATCAGAATTTAGGATGGAACGGCCAACATGGGACGAATATTTTATGAATATCGCAAAACAGGTTGCAACCCGTTCAAATTGCGTAAAAAGGAAAGTTGCAGCAATTATTGTAAAAGACAAAAGAATAATTTCAACAGGGTATAATGGAACTCCAAGGGGCACTAAAAACTGCAATGAAGGAGGATGCCCAAGATGCAATTCTTTTACCGAAAGCGGCAAAAACCTAGAAGAATGTCTTTGCGCCCATGGAGAGGAAAATGCAATCGTTCAGGCAGCATACCATGGGATAAGTGTAAAAGACGGCGTATTATATACTACTTTTTCTCCTTGTCTTTATTGTTCTAGAATGATAATAAATGCAGGGATAAAAGAGGTTGTTTATAATTCAAAATACCCAATGTCTGAAACCCCATTTAAATTATTAAAAGAAGCAGGTGTAATTGTACGAGCAATAGATGAAAAATAATTTATTCCTTTTTTGTATTTTCAACAAATTTTGTTTCTTTTTTGCAAATATTAATTTTTTTGCCGTTTTCATCTGTCGTTTCAACAGAAAATTTACATTTTACGCCATTGTTTAAATTACATTCTCTAAAAAAATGCCCAGTATTTAAAAGTACCCAATCTCTTTCTTTTTTTAGATCTTCTATCAAAACAGTTTCTTTAAAAAATCCTCTCCCAAGATTAGGACAATTTTTTTTTCCAAAACTTCCCAATCTTAATCTAGAACTCATTTATACACCTTGTATTAACCTGTTTTTTCATAAATTCCCATAAACAGTAAATTATTATATTATGAAAAATTTATAAATTGACCCTTAGATATATCTATGTGGCTGTGATGATACCGTCCCGGGCTGAATATGATGACCAGAGTAGCTGCTGAGCCGCATTAGAGATGAAATTAAAATGGATGAAGAAAATAAGAAAATCTCAGAAGTAATCAATCTTGTAAATCTTGCACTGGATAGTTATGAGGATATATTTTCTGATTTTGACCCGTCCTCTTATTCAAAAAAAACCATTTCAGACGATTTTACAAGAGAGATACAAAAAAGATATACTGAAAATAAAAATGGAAAATTTGAAGTAGTCCTTTCCCTTCCAAAAAACCTTAGAAATGATAAGCTTGAAGAAATAATCAAAAAAAGGATTAAAGAGCATTATAAAAATAAGACAAAAGAAAGCAGTGATAAGATAGGAAAAATGCAATTAAAAGGGCTAAATCGGATTTTTTTAGGAATCTGCTTTGTTTTTTTAGGTGTAGTGTTGAAACTTTATTTTGGCGGCACCACTGAGTTTATAGATGTTTTTACAAGCTTTTTTGAGATCGCCGGGTGGTTTTCAATTTGGACAGGATATGAGTATCGTTCTGACAAGCCTTCTGATATTTTAGAATTAAGGGATTTTTATAGAAAATTCCAGAATGCAGATTATAAATTCATTTCACAAGAGGATGTTTTGCAAAAAATAAATCAGATAAAAGAAATAGATTTGGTTTCAAATGAACAGAAATGAATTTATCGATTATCTTAATTCCTTTACGGACGGGGAACTGGCCTTTGAAAAACTTTTAAGCCAGAAAGAATTTTTCAGGTTGAATACGCTTAAAATTACTTCAAAAGGATTTGAAAAATTTTCAAAAATAAAAAGAAAACAGACTTCTCTTTCGCAAATTGCCTTTGAATATGCTGATTTTGTCCAGATTGGAAAAACCTGGGAATATTTTTTAGGTTATATCCACCCACAAAGCCTTTCTTCAATGCTGCCTGCAATTGTTTTAAACCCAAAAGAGCGCCAGGATGTTTTTGATTTGACTGCAGCGCCATGTGGAAAGACAACACAGCTTTCTGCGATGATGAAAAATACTGGAGTAATTGTTGCAAATGATACTCCTGAAAAAGAAAAATCAATGTTTGCAAATATAAAAAGGCTTGGAGCATTAAATATAGTTGTAACTTCAAAGGATGCAAAAGATTTTAAGATACGCGAGCGGTTTGACAAGGTGCTTTTGGATGCTCCCTGCTCAGCTTTGGGCGGGGAAAAAGCCGCGCATTTAAGATATAACAAAGAAACCTCCTATTCGCTTTCAAGAATACAAAAATCAATGATTTTAAATGCATTTGACTCGCTTAAAAATGAAGGAGAGTTAGTCTATTCAACCTGCACTTTTGCAGAAGAGGAAAATGAGGAAGTTGTAAATTTTTTGCTGCAAAAAAGAGAAGAAGCGAAAGAAATGAAAATAGAACTTGACATCCCAAAAGAAAAAGGGCTAAATGGCCTTAACGCAATAAGAATATACCCACAGCATTTGGATTCTGAGGGTTTTTTCATTTCAAAAATAAAAAAGGTAATATAAATGAAAGTCGGGGAATTTGTTAATTATTTGATTGAACGGTTTGATTTGAGAATGCCAAAAGAATTTCAATTTTCTTCAGATTCCGGAAGCGCGATAAGGGTTTATTCAACAACATTAAATAGTATAAAGATGGAATTCGGCTCAAAAGGTTTTGTTGCATATAGCAAAAAGACAGGAATTTCAAACGAGTTTATACAAATTTTTGGTAAATTTGCATCCAAAAATATACTTTTTTTAAATGAAAATGAAGCGAAATCCTTTGCATCTGGAAAATCCTTTTCAAAAAAAATATTTATAAAAAAAGGGCCAGTAATTCTTAAGTTCCAAAATCATGTTCTTGGGATTGCAATGTTTGATGGAAAATTTCTTTTCCCAAAATTAAAAGAAAAAAGGAAAAGAGAGATCCAAAATTCAATAGGCCAATACTGCCTATGATTTTTGGTATCCTATCGCATAATCAATGCCATTTGAATTTATCTTAACTGTTCCACCTTTAAATGTTTCATATACGCTGACATTTTCCCATTCAAGCTGCTGGTAAGTTGGGTCCCTTAATACAGGATTACTTGGATTTTCTATATTTTCATCCCCAGTCATTATAGCATAACTTGGCTTTACGTATTTTAATAATATATTCAAATTTACATTTCCTGTTCCAAGCCCGCTATATGGAACTTGCATTATTTGGCACAAAAGCTGTTTTCCATAAGTGTTTATTATATCTGTCTGCGAACCATAAACGCTATCTGACATAAATAATACGCATGTCTGGTTAAATTTAAGCTGCGATATTATTGAACTGGTATCAGCGCTTGGAAATTTTTCTTTTGCAGGGCTTAATATTTTCATTTCCGCCCCATTTATATCAAAATAGTCATCTTTATATACTTCCCTTAATTTTACTCCTTTATTTGCTGCGCTTTGGAGTAGTTGGTAATACTCATTAGAATTATGATCTCCATTCCACCATATCTCATTCACTGTGTATTTTTCTAGTATTCCTGCAAGGCCTCCCCAATGCTCACTGTCATCGTGGGTTATCATTATAATTTCAAGGTCTCCGTTGATTTTTCCAGATATAAAATCCATAACATATTTTTCTGATTCTTTTGAGCCGCTGTCAATAAGCATTTCAAATTCTCCTTTTTTTACAAGTATTGCCTCTCCTTGCATATACTTTATTTGTGTATCTATAAAATAAACCGAAAGTATGGATTGTGGATCATAAATATAACTTCCGTTTATGTATATTTTTTCATCATCACTATGCCCGCTTACGGTGTTGCTTGTTTCTTGGCCGATTTTAATTGTAGTATTTGTTACTGTTTTTGACTGCCCAGAGCTATTTGCAGCATTTTCTTCATTATTTACATCCAGGTTAATACATCCAAAAAAAATGAATAATGCAAACAAGCCAATAAATATTTTTTTTCTATCCATAGAGAATCCCTTCAATTTTTTCTTCTAGTTTATCTATATGCACCCGCTCTTGTGTCATATCATCCCTTTTTCTTAGCGTTACTGTTCCATCTTCCATTGTTTGATAATCTACTGTTATTGCAAAAGGCACTCCTATTTCATCAACTCGCGCGTATCTTCTTCCAATGCTGCCTTTTTCATCATAGATAATATCAAGCTTTTTTTGAAGTTTTTCTTTTATTTCGTTTGCCTTTTCTGCTACTCCATCTTTTTTTACAAGAGGAAAAATTGCAGCATGGTAAGGGGCAATGTTTAATGGAACCGAAAGGTAAATTCTTTCTTCTGCGCCTCTTTTTTCATTTCTAAAAGAATTATCTAAAATTGAAAATAATGTCCTGTCAATTCCAGCAGAAATCTCAAAAACATGTGGCACGTATTTTTCCCCTTCTTCATTTACGCTAAGGTCCGTTCCGCTTCCTTGAAGGTGGCTTAAAAGGTCATGATCTCCTCTATAATTATTCGCAATTAATTCAACCCAGCCAATTGAGGTGTTTACTTCAAAATCCCATGTTTCTTTTGCATAAAATGCCCGTTCTTCTGATATTAGTCCTCTAAATCTCATTTTTTCATTTGAAAATCCAAATTTTTCATATAATTGCTGTACCCTTGCAAGATAATACGCAATAAGCTTTCCAGATACAATCTTTTCTTCTACTGCCTTTTTACAAGTGTATTTTTTTATTGTTTTTTCTCCAGGAAGCATAAGATTTATTTCATAATTTTCTATTTTATCCCATTTTTCTATTTCATCTATTTTTTTTGGGTTAAAAAATATTTCAATTTCCATTTGGCCAAGCTCGCGTTCTCGCAAAAGAGAATTTCTCGGAGCTATTTCATTTCTAAATGCAGATCCTGCCTGGGCAATTCCAAGCGGAAGATTTTTTCTTGAAACTTTATATACTCTTTGAAAATCAAGAAAGATATTTTGGCATGTTTCAGGCCTTAAATATCCCTTAACCTGTCCGGTGGCTCCAATATCAAGCCCCATCATCATATTAAATTTTCTAACATCCCCAAAATCTTTTGATTTGCATTTTTGGCAGTAAATGCCAGCGCCTTTAATTATTCTATCAAAATCCTGGCAGGTTAAAGATTCAGGGGTAATTTCTTTTGTTTGCTCTTCAATTAATCTGTCTGCCCTGTATAGCGAATGGCATTTTTTGCACTGTACCACTGGGTCATTAAATGATTCAAGATGCCCCGATGAAATAAATACCTTTTCCGGGAGAATCTGGCAGCCGAAAATTTCTTCAAAATCTTCTTTTAAAACCAGCTCTTTTCTCCAAAAATCAAGTATTTTATTTCTTATTTTTGTTCCAATATGCCCAAATTCCCAAAAACCACTAGGGCTATTTGGATAAATTTCAGCACTTGGAAAAAAAATTCCTCTTCTAAGTGCAAGATTTGTTACTTCTTCATACCCCATATTTTTTCACAACGCATTTTAATTTCCAACTTGTAATTTTGGTGGTACAAGCGGGGGTGAAAGATTTAAAACTCTTGCAACAAGCGTTCCATTTGCGCTTCCAGTATAATTTATTGCACTAAGCAGGGAAGATGCATATTCAGGCGGAAGTTTTTTCTGGCCGTCTTTTTTCCAGTTGTCTCCTATTTCTTTTGCAAGTTTTTTATCCTCTTTTGTATATATTACTCCCTTTATTGTTATTCCGCCGATATCCTTATCATAATTTGCTACATAAGTATAATGGACTTCAATTTCCTCTCCTTTTACTTTTATATCCTCGAGTGCTATGTTTATCGAAAGACCATCTATTTTATTTTCACTTTTCTTTGTAGCCTCAACGTGTTCTATTTTTCCACCTACTATCATCTAAATCACCAATATAAATTAGAAATGATAATTTTAAATGCTTATTTTTTGAATATTACTTATGGGAAAATTCACAAATCTGTTATTTTTTATATTACTGATAAGCTCTTTTTTCTCAACATTTGATATAAAAAGTGTTGATGTTGCAATAACTCCTGATAAAAACGGGGACGCATATGTTCTTGAAAGAATTACTTTTCTCGTGCAAGGGGAAGAGTCGCAATCGATCTACCTTAAAGGCCTAAGCGATAATACGCTATCGTTTTGGTCGTCTAATACAAAGCTTTCGGATATAAGAGTGCATTTAAATTCTGAAAAAGTCAATATCGTAAATTTTAGGATAATTCCGCAGCCTTTAAAAAACTGCAATCAGGCCTTAAACACATGCCTTGGTGAAATTTTTTTGGACTATACAGCAAAACCATACTATAATTCGTTATCAGAGCCGATTGAAAATACAGGTCTTTTTTATACAGACAAATATAAGCCAAGAACAATTAGATATTCTATAAATCCAGATGCGCTTCTTTTTGATTCTTCAGAAGTTGAGCATATTATTAGAATAAACAGCTACACTTCCCTTACAATAAAAACCCCTGAATTAAGCAAGGTTTTGGAAGCAAATCCAACACCAACAAATCTTCAAAATCCAGTATTTCCAAATTATGAAAACACATATATTTGGAAAAATACCCTTCTTGTAAAATTTTCTTTTATATATGAGCTTGAGCAGGGAATTGACGAAGAAATCGTTGAATTTTTTTCCGGGCTTTATTCTGGGTTTGGATTTTTGACATTAAGTAGCGAAGCATTTTCAATAATAATTGTGGCAATCATATTAATTCTCTTTTATATAATATTAAATTCATTAGATAAAGAGAAAAAGCAAAGGTAATTTTTATGCAATATCCAGGAGAAGAACAAATATTGAATTTTTTAAAAGCCAAAAGATCATCAACATTAGAAGAGATTTCATCAGGCTGTGGCCTTAATTTAGATACAATAAGAAGGGCAGTTGAATCGCTTAAAGGAAAAAATCTTATTAAAATTGAAATGCAAAAAGAAGAAACCCTTATTGATTCCAAAGAGAGAGCTGAGTTTGAAAAAAATGGATTTCCAGAAGATATTTTATACAAAAAATCAATAAACAATGCAAACATTTCAGATCTTACACACGATGAGAAAGCGTTTGTTCTTCCATGGGCAATAAAAAAAGGGCTTGTAAAAATTGATTTTGGGAAAATAATCCCAATCGCAGACGAAAAAAAAGCACGGGAGATATGTAATGCATCTTTTGCAATTACAGCTTTAAACCCAAACCTTACAAAAGAACAGAAAGAAGAAGGGCTTAGAAGAAAATGGCTTATAAAAAAAGATCAAACTAAAACTATCATTTCATTAAATTCAAATGCTTCGTTTGCAGGTTTTAGGCAAGATGATAATTCTTCTTTTGATGTAAATGTTCCTGTAAAAGATGCAAATATTGGCAAAACTCACCCGCTTTCAAGAGCAATAATGAGAATGAAAGAAATTTTTGTACAGATGGGGTTTGAGGAAATGGAAGGGGATTATGTTGAAAGCACTTTTTGGAATTTTGATGCATTATTCCAGCCGCAGGATCATCCTGCAAGAGAGCTTGCGGATACATTTTATCTAGATAAAAATTTCAATTTGCCTGAAAATGAACTATTAAATAAAGTCAAAAAATCTCATGAAAAAGGATGGAAATATAAATGGTCAAAAAAAGAAGCTCAAAAAGCAGTTTTAAGAACACACACAACCTGCCTTAGTGCAAAATATCTTTCTATGCTAAAAGAACCGAGAAAAAAATATTTTTCTGTAGGAAGGGTTTTTAGAAATGAAGCAACAGATTTCAAGCACCTTTCAGAATTCCATCAGGTAGAGGGTATAATTGCATGGGATAAGGCAACATTTTGCGATCTTATAGGAGTTTTAAAGGAATTTTATGCAAAGCTTGGCTTTAAAAAAATCCGCATAAGCCCGAGTTATTTTCCATATACAGAGCCAAGCCTTGAAATAGAAGTTTATTATGAACCAAAAAAACAATGGATGGAGCTTGGAGGGGCAGGTATGTTCAGGCCGGAAGTTACAAAACCGCTTACAAAAGTTTATCCTGTTCTTGCATGGGGTCTTAGCCTTGAAAGGCCTCTTATGATTTCTCTTGGAATCGAAGATATAAGAACCTTTTATAAAAATGACCTGAATTGGCTTAAAACCACCAAAGTGAGAGAATGAATAGTAAATTAAAAATTTCAATTGCTGTAATATTTATAATCCTGGTTTTCTCATTGTCTATTTTTTATAATTCTGAAAAACAGGACCTAACTAATATGGAGTATAGCATGAATATCTCTTCGCTTGCAGTTGCAGGAAATCAAGGCTATGTTGTTTATTCTTCAAATGAAGGCGTACCTGTTTATCTTTTGGCTTTGGATAAAGAACCGATAAAAAAAGTTTATCTTCTCAAAAGAGGGGAAGGTATAGGCATAAATAATCTTGAAAATTTTATAGGAAAATTAAATTCGCTTTCAAATTATGGTATTGAGGTTGTTGAAATATTTTCATTAAATGAAGCTGGAAAAAATGCATTTGTGATCATACCGCAAGGGGCGATACCTGAAAGTGCAATTGATTTTTTAAATAAAGACATTACTTTTTTATATATAGGGAAAACAGATATTTTATATCAAAATGGCGCTGTGCAGAATAACTGGTATGATCCTCTTGATGAGGAAAAAAAGAAAAAAATAATTTTGTATAATTTTTCATTAGATGAGCTTTATTCAAACAATCTTGAAGATGAAATAATAAATTCAATTGCATTTAATAATTGGTCAAGGACATCTTTTGTTTCGCATATTTCAAAAGATGGCATTCAGACATTAACTATTCCTTTTTCAAATAATACCAAATATCTAAGGTTTATCTATCCTTGCAGAACAGGGTTTTCTTATTTTGATTCCCAAATGATAATTCAATCTAAAAAAGCCATAATTTTAGATCCTGCGTTTCCATTTGAGACAAGGTATTTATATCTAAATATAGAAAATTCAACAGGGATTCCAAAACTTATAATTTTTTCCGAAGATAAAAAAATTTTTGATGAAAAGCTTGGAACAATAGAACAGGATGTATTTTTCAAGGCCTTTTCTTTTAACCAATCAGGAGATTATATAATAAGAATAGAAGATTACACAGGTGAAATCGCATCAGGGATATTCCATGTTTATGATTTAAATGTTGAATATGAAGGCACGCGGGATTTTTTCCACGACTTTTATATTACGCTTGATTCAAATCCAGTTCATTCCCAAACAGCAAAAATATGGATTTCTGATCCTTCCGATTATCTTGAACTTTCTATATACTCTGGAAAATTAAGCGTTCCTGCAAAATTAAAGCAGGGCGAAAATGTAATTTATATTCAAATATATGATAAGACATTTGAAAAAACAATTTTTTATGACCAGCAGTCTATCTTTGATATATATATCAATTATGGGCCATTTGTGGCAATAGTAATAATTTTAATTTACTCAATAGTTCTCCTTACAAAAAAACAGCAATATCGGATAAAATTCGGCTCATGCCCTAAATTAACATCAGGAGAAATAAAAATAAAACCAGATAAAATAAAAAAAATAATTCCGCTTTCAATAAAAGAATTTGGTTCAGGAGAATGTATAAGCCCCAAGGAATTTTCACTTGCATTGAAAAAATACGCCACAGACGGCTATGATGTTTTAGACGGGAATGCAGAGGCAATTTTAAAATATTTTGAAAAAAAAGGAAATTTGGCATCATATCGGTCGTATTATTCTGATAATACAAAACAGGATATTAAGAAAATTGTCATAAATAGGCTGATAAGGGAAAAACTAATTGAAAATGGTATTCAATTTAAAATAAAAAAAGATTTTTTTGAAACGGAAAATTATCTTATTTTTTCGCACCCGGTTGATTTTAAAACAACTAAAAAAACAGTTTTTGTTTTTGAAAACCAGAAAAATATCACAGATTATCTGGAATCATTAGGCCAAAAAAACGGTGCTAAAACCGCACTAAAAATAAGAAACAATATGCTGCTTTTAATTAGCATTGATGAGCTTGCTGATTATTTATGAAAAAAATATTTTTTTTTATTTTTTGCGTTGCCCCAATCATTTGCTTTTCGCACCCTTTAACAGAAGAAGTTCTTTCGTTTAATATTGAAAATTCTAATCTTTTAATTGATAATACACCAGAAGGAATTTATGCAACAAAAGATAACCCGATAGCATATGCAAATATCGATCTAATTTCGATCCATCCTTCTGTTGATGATAGAATATCATATAGGCAAAATTATCTTTTTTTATCTTACGGATTTCTAAGTTACCCCGGGGATACAAACGGGTGTTCCATTGAGCCTGAAAGCAGCAAAATAGAATATTCTCTGTTTTTTGAATTTAAAAATATTTCAAAAAGATTGGATTATTCTTTTGATTCTGTTTCATTAATACCTACATTTGTGCCGATTCCTTTTTCCAAAGAAGAGCTTTCATATGCTGGCGCAGAAGATAACCTTTCTGTTTTAATTGATTGGAAATATACTGCTTCTTACTATAAATATTATCAGTATAATGGAAGCTGTATTTATGAAGGCATAGTTTCCTATACTTCATTAGGCCAAGATAATATCTCATATTTTGTTGAAGGAAACAAGACAGTTTATTTTCTTTTCAGGCCTGTTTTGAAAAGCCAATGGTTTAAAAATAATCATCTTGATTTTTTTGTATTTTCAAATAAAAAATTTTACAATTCCCAAATAAAAAGAAATGAAGAGAATTTTTCAAATATCTATTTATACTCGCTTAATATCAGTTATGATGAATGGGGGCTTAAAAAAATAAGTTCCATTTATCTTCCATCAAGCCAAATATCAAAAACAGATGTAATCATTAATCCAGTTTTCCTGCAAACTGAAAATAAGACATATTCATTTGTTTATTTTTTTAATTATACTTATGAAGGCTATGGAAAAGATAATTTTTCCGTGGTTTTAACTGATTTTTTTTCAAATAATTACTCGTTTAATCTGGAAATATCAAGCAGAATAAACACCTATAACGATGAATATGATGAATTTGGAAATAAATTAATCCAAAATGAAAATTATTTTCCTACTAATGCCTATAAAAATAGCCAGATATCTCTGGTTATACTTCCCCTTTCTTTTCTTGGGATATTATTCATTATCATTTTTTTAAAATTCAAATAAAATTATATGTCAAAAAGCACTTTTAGAATTACCTTACCCTCTTTGTTTTCATAAACAAAAGAATTGTAAGTAACAGCCTTTATTATGTTTTTCAAATTTCCTTTTTTTGCATATAATACCGCATTAATCTCATTTTTTTTTGTATCTATATCTTCAATTTTAATTTTTTCAGGTATCACAAGCTCAGATTCGCAAATTGAAAGTATTTTTGAGAAAAATTCTATTATCATTATCTGGCTGTCATAACCTTCAGATTTTATTTTTATTTTCCTATCTCCTTTTTTTGCATCGCCCATATGCAAAAACATTATTTTAGAAATTTCTACTATTGCATCCTTCAAGCTTTTTCCGGTTCCTTTGATATATAAGTCTGATGTATGCTCGATAATTTTTCCAGGCATATTTTCATATTCATCAGGCTATATTTTAAATTCTTCTGCCAATTTTTATATTAATGTCTTTTTTAGAAGGAAACAAAATTGATATACAAGGAGTCGTCCTAGGCTCAGGAAGCTATAAATCAAGAATTAAATATATAACAGATGGAAAAGATTCATTTGAAATAATCTATTCTAATTTTGTAGAAGAAGAATCTTGTTTTAGTGTTTCAGGAGAGCTTATTAACATATATGGAGTGCTAAAACTTAAGGTTATGCAGATTAAAAAAATCCATGATATTTATGATAAGATAGAGCAAAATGCAATTGATTCAGTAATACTGCGTTCTAATTTCTTATATAAAGATGAAAATGTAGAACAATTAAAAGAAAAAATACTTTTTTTTTCAAAAAAGCTTTATGCATCTTCTTTTCTTAAAAAAGACTGCATAATCCGGTTTCATAATGATGGTGATGGGATATGCGGAGCTCTTTCATTAAACCTTTTTTTAAAAGGAGAATACCTGCAGCAAAATTCTGCAATATATTCAATAAGAGATGCAATGCGCGACATTTCAAGCCTTTCAAATTCAAAACACCCTTTTTTAATTCTTGTTGATTTTGGTTCAAACGAAGAAAGCTACGAGGCGCTTTGCTTGATAAAATCTGCAAAAATCCCAGTAATCATAATAGATCACCATCCTTTATTTGAAAAAATAAATAATGAATTCGAGGTTTTGAATTTTTGGCAAACAAAACACCCTGATAGTTCAAAATATACTGCAGGGTATCTATGCGCAGAAATTTCAAATCTTTTAGGAAACGATTCAATAGAT
>CAZLIX010000008.1:0-18519 GCA_964559795.1 Microcaldota archaeon | reverse complement strand
GCTGCTCCTTGAGAAGAAGAAAGATTTTTTAAGCGTATAAGTTCTATTTTTATTTTTTCTTTTTCAGAAGTCTTTTTTTCCCTAAACAATCGTTTTGTAAGCTCTAGCATCTTTTCGGTTATTTCTTTTTTTGAAAGTTTCTGCTGGCCTTTTTCTATTTCAAAAACAACGGAATCATATTTTTTTATTCCTAACTCTTTTGGATCTGATGAAAGTATTGGAAATATTTCAATTTTTGGTATTATGCGAGAACTAAGATAATCTATTTGTTTATTTTTCTCAATTTTTGGCGGGATTGCTTCTTTTTTAAGTTCCTCTTTTATTGCCTCTTTTTTCTTTTCCTGCGCAACTGCATTTTCAAATACGACCGGGGAAATTGATTTTTTTGGCTCAAAATCAACATCCGAAATATCCGGAACTATTATATCATCTGCAATTGATCCTTTTTTTTCAAGTACTTCTTTTTCAAGTTCTTTCTGCTCTAACCGCTGTTCTTTTTCTTCCTCATAATCAACTAACAAAGAAGGTTTTGAAACTTCTTCCCTTTCAAATTCAATATCAAATTTTAATCTTGATTTTTCAAGCTGCGGCTTGGTTTCTTGTGGAACGGAAAAAATAGATGTTTCTTTGGATATTTTTTGTATTGCACTTTCAGCTTCTATATCTTTTTGCGATTTTTTTTGAGATATGGCCCCTTCTAGCCTTTTTGTTGTCTTTTGTATTTTAAGAATCCTGGAATAATAATTTAAGGCATCATCATAGCCTATTTTTGAATATTGAGAAGGTGAAAATTTTATCCCGAATGGGATCAAAACTTCTCCTTTATATGGCTTGTATGAAAGCCTTGATTTTTCTATAGAATTCAAATCGCCAATTATATTATCAAAAGTATCTTCCATAATCAAAATGCACCGAATTTCCAGCTCTTGTTCTTTTTTGCATTTTCAATTATAGTTTCCGGCTCTGAATAATATTTTGATACTATTTCCCCAACTTCATTGACAGATGAATATTTATTATTAACCATCCAATCTAAAATATCCATTTTTTCTGAAACATCTTCTGCAATTTCTTTTGGGCTTAATCCTGCATAAAGTTCCAAAAGAGATTCTATTTTCTCAAGCTTATTTACTCCTTTTAAAATGTCTTTTTTAACATCCCATTTGTAGATATTGTTAAGTTTTCCTCCTGCTTCAACTTCGCTAAATTCAAGAACTCTTCTTATTCCAAATCTTCTATGCCTAAAAGTTACAAGAATTCCTGCAAGCGCATCGAGCATTTCTTTTGGGACGTTTATCGGGGGATTTGTAAGCCTTGAAATTGTTTGTTCTGAATTATCTGCGTGAAGTGTTGCATAAACACTGTGGCCTGTATGCATTGCCTCGAAAAGAATTTCTGCTTCCCTTTGCCTTCTTACCTCTCCTACAATTATTCTATCCGGCCTTTGCCTTAGTGCATTAACCATTAAATCAAGCATTGTTACTTCTCCTTTTCCTTCCGGGTTTGGCTCTCTTGTAACCATTGGGACCCAGTGAAGAAATTCTGGAAGGGTTAATTCTCTTGTATCTTCTATACTAATTACCCTCTGATTTGCAGGAATCAGGGCTGCAAGCGCATTTAAAAAGGATGTTTTACCGCTCCCTGTTCCTCCGGATATAAGAAGTGATAGTTCATTTTGAACGCATACCCATATTAGAGATGCAAGCTCGGATGAAATCATCTTATTTTCTATCATTTTTATAATGGACCACGGATTTCTTGAAAATTTTCTTATTGTAAGCGTGTTTCCAAAATTAGATATCGGAAAAAGTGTTGCATTGACCCTGTCGCCGTTTGGAAGATGAGCATCTAGCATTGGATTTAAAACATTTATTTGCCTTCCTATTTTTCTTCCTATAGTAGAAGCATAATCATAAATTAGTTCCTCATTTTTTATTTTTATATTTGTTTTGCACCAGCCGTATTTTTTATGAAATATCCAGATGGGCTCTCTTGAATTGTTTATTACAATTTCCTCTAGAGTTTCATCTGCAATTAAATTTTCTATATCCCCAAGACCAAGTGTATTTTGAACAAGATACGCTGAAAGAACCCTTTTTGCATTCTCATTTAAATCTGGAAAGTTTCTTTTTAGGATTTTGTCTGCAGATGCTAAAAATTTTGATTTGACTACCTGATACTTTTTTGGATCAAGGATTTCAGTAATATCTAATTTTACATCAGAAACAAGTTCTGCTCTTAATTTTGTTTCAAGCATAAGCTTTGTTCCTATTGCAATATCATAAATTGTTAATTCGTAATGCGGAACAAAATCGGATTTTGAAATTATTTTTACATTTACTTTTATATCTTCATTAACAAAAGCATAAGAATCCAAAATTTTAGATTTTTCAACGGTCTGGTGCGGTTTTTCTTCCTCAGGCATAATATCAACAATTAGATATAGAAAGAAATATTTATAAAAAGGATTATTATTGTTCTTCCCAAAGTTTCTTTATCATGCCCATAAGCTCTTTTCTTTTTATTTCGTACTGAAGCTGTTCTGATTTTGTAAGTTCAAGCTCATTTTCTAATTGATCGTCCTCTTTTGCCTTTTGTTCTTTTGGAATTGAGATGTTATGCTGGTGAAGTTCAATTATTTCTGCCTGCTTTGAAAGCAGGGCAAGCCTTTTTGAAATGCCATCAAGGCTTTGTTCAAGAGAAACAACAGATGAATTTATCTGATCAAAAAGTTTTTTTTGTTTTCTTGCATTATCAAGCTTTTCAATAATTGGCGCAATTTCCAAATCCTGGGGTTTGGAAAAAATCTGACCTACATCCCCTTTAATACTTTTTTGCATTTCCTCTGTTTGAGCAGCTAAATCAGAAAGCTCTTTTTTTACTGATTCCAACTGATGGCTATATTCTTCAATTGAAATAATCGCTTTTTCTTTTATTGATTGGAATACCCTATATGTTTCATCCTCTTCATCAAGCCTTTGGAAAATTTCTGTTGCCCTTGAACCTAAATCATCACGTTTTTCATCTATTTCCTTTCTTATTTCCTCAAATTCAGAAACAACTTCTGAAACTTTCTGAAGTGTTTTTAAAGATTTTTCAATCTCGATGGTTTTTTGGCTTATTTTCTCATAATTTGAATCCAGATTAGATAGCATTGCACCAAGCTGGGAAGACTGCATTGAACCAGATTTTGGATTTGCAATCATAGTCTGGTAAGAATGAACATCTGATGAAATTTTTGAAAAATGTTCCTGCATTTTTGAAAATTCTTCTGATAATGACAATACCTCTTCTTTTAAATCAGTTATTTCTTTTTTATTTCCTGAATTTTCATTTATTTTTTCTGAAAGTTTTTTTGCATCATCAAGCCTTCTTGAAAGAGATGCAAATCTCATTTCAAATCCTGAAAGATTTTTTGAAATTGGCAAAAGGGCTTCTTTTATTTCAGATAAATCTCCTTTATCTTTGCCTTGTGGGCTGTTTTTTACAATTTCTAAAATTTTCCCGCGTTCGGATGAGAAAGTTTGGAGCATTTTTTTAAGATTTGAAAATTCTTTTGAAAGCTCTGGATAATTGAGCGCATCTTTTGGAAGGGCATTTATAGCAGCATATGCTTTTGATTCAAGATTTGAAAGTTTTTGGTTTAACATTGAAATTTCTTCTTTCATTCCTTTTAATGATGCTACCTCATCTGGGGTAACTGTCTTTTCAATAAGTTCCTTTTTTGTCTTATCAAGCTGCGACTGGGTAAAAACAAGCATTGAATCCAAATCATCTAATTTAGAGTGTATTTCAGAAATATTTTTGCCTGCTGATTCTCCTTTTTGTGAAGATAGCGATTGAACTGCTTCAAATTTTTTATATTTTTCATCAAGACCTGAAAGCTTTGGATAAACAGAATCATATGTTTCCTTGAAAGATTTCTTGAATTTTAAAAGCCCTTCTTTTTCTTCATCAAATTTGGATTTAAGTTCCCCAATATCATTAGAAATAATATTTTTTTGCTCCTTAAATGAAATAATTTCCTGTTCAACCTGGTCTTGCGAAGGCTTAATCCATTTTAGATATGCCTTTGCAAGCTTGTATTCGACAAGAATTATTTTTTGCTCTTCGAGAATTTGAGCCCATTCCCTTATAGTTTCAACAGGAAGCTTTAGTACTTGGGCTGCCTCTGGAATCTCTATTCTTTCTTTTTCCTTAATTAATTTTATAAGAGAGTCAACCCCTGTTGTTATTAAAAGGTCATCAAAATCCATGCAATAATTAATCCTATACACTTAATAAATATTTTGGAGAAAAAGAGATACACTGTGAATGTATGCCAAAAAAAGAAGATTTAGTCAAAAAAATGCCAGTTACTGCACTTGAAAGATTTAAAATACAAAATAAGATACTCAAAAAATTTGGCGAAAACGGCCTTAAAATATATAAAGAAATCAATGGCCAAAAAAATAATGAAACTATTGCAAAAAATACGAATACTACATTAGATGAAGTTGTAAAGGCAATTGAATATTTTTTAGAAATTGGAGTAGTTGAAATAGCCCGCGAAAAAAGAAATGATGCACACGAAAATATAGCTAAAATTGAGGAAAATTTTGAAGAAAAAGAAACAGCAAATGAAGAGCAGGAAGAAAATAAGGATAACGAGACAGAACCTAATTTTGAAGAAACAGAAGAAAATTCTCAATTTGAATCAGATGAAAATAATGAAACAGAATCAGAAGAAAAAGAGCCTGAAAAAGATGATTCAAAAGAAAATGAAGAAGATTTTAGCATTACTCCTGAATTTGAAGAAACTGAAAAAGAAACAGAAAATGAAGAGCAGGAAGAAAATAAGGATTATCAAAAAGAAAATTCAGATGAAAGTGAAGAAAATTTTGAAATAGAGCCATACGTTGCAGAAAATGAAGAAGTTGAAGAAAAAATAAAAACAGAAGATTCCGTTGAAAAAACAATACGGGATAAATATGGTGCAATCGGGATTGCTGTTTATACATTAATTGACGGACAAAAGAGCGCAGAAGAAATAATGAAAGAGACTGGACTTACAGAATCAAAACTTGTAGAAATACTTGACTTTATGGAAGAAAAGGGCATAATAAAATTAGAATATCCAAATAAAAATAAGGGTAAAAAAAATATAGAAAGACCTGTTGAAAATCAAAAATCAATTGAATCTGATTCTAAATTTCATCCATTAACAGAAGAAAAGGAAATATTGAATATTATTCCAAAAGGAATGAAAACTATAGATATCCCTATAAAGCTGAATATAGATATTGTAAAATCCGTCCAGCTTAAAGCAAAGATTATGTTTGATTTTGGCGAGAGGGGATCGCAAATATTTGAGGCAATAGATGGAAAAAGAAATATTATAGATATTATATTAAACACAAATAGTTCGATAGAATTTGCAGAAAAAGTAATTAGTTTTCTTGTTTCTTCAAATGCATTAATGCTAAAACCAATAACCCGGGAAGAAATACAAAAAAAATATGGGGCAGAGGCATATAGAATATATAAAAGATATGGAAAAGAGGGAGTACTTTTATACGAATTAATAGGAAAGGACCTTACAATAAAACAAATGATGGGGAAGATAACCAAAAATAAGGATGAATTTATTGAAATGTTCATTTTTGTCCATAATGTGCTAGGGGTTCCGATACCTGTTGAAAAAGAAATATTATTAAAGAGATTGGAATAAAGTCTAAATATATTTATAGGTGAATTCTTATGAGTCAATACCATAAACCCACTGGAAAAAAAGTGTCAAGAGGCACGGGTGGAAAAAGAAGGGGAAAACAAAAAGACAAGAAAAAATGCCATTACGGACGTGAAACAAGCTCTACAAGAATTTCTGATAAATCTGAAAGCAGAAAATTTTATGGACGTGGAAACACCCAAAAAGTAAAGATAAAAAAAATCCAATATATAAATGTTTCAGATGGCAGTTCAGCAATTAAAAAAGTAAAAATACTTTCTGTTATTGAAAGCCAAATCCCAGATTATGTAAGAAGAAATATAATCACAAGAGGGGCAATTGTAAATACTGAAATTGGAAAAGTAAAAATAACAAACAGGGTCGGACAAGACGGCATGGTAAATGGCGTTCTTGTTAAAAATAAATAGACTCTTCAATTTCTTTTATTTTTGCATTTGTCTTTATTGAATTTTGGGAAAAATGGGTTCTTTTCGCTAAAAACCCATTACCTTCTAATTTTTTGATAGCATCATCTATTTTAGGTATAAATTTTTTCTTTTTTAATCTTGAAAGCTGATGCAAATCAAAATAATATGGAGGAAAACCAATCTCTCCTTCTATAAAATCCAAAATTTTTGATATTTTTTCTTTGTGCAAATAATTTCTTTTTTTATTAATAGCCTTCATTTTTTTAATCGTGCCTTTGCTATGCAATGCTCCTGTCCACAACTGCCCGGAATATAACATCTTAGAATTACATATCGCGCAATTGGCCTGCATTTCAGATCCGGATATGCGATTTGAGCATTTATGGCAAAAAAAAGTAAACCCAAGATTTGAAATTGATTTTCTTGCAAAGATATCTCCCTTATTTATTTTTAAAAAAACCTTAAGATAATGTTGATCTGAAAGTGATACCAACGGCTCAATGCCAAAATTAAATTCAAGCAAGGTTTCACAGATTCTTTTTAAAAGAATCCTTATTCCATTTTCATGAGTAAATTCATTATTTAGCGATTTTGAATGGTAGTTTTTTATGCATGCATCCTTATGAGGTCCGCATAAAACCGCAACATCTGTTGCAGTAATTGAAAGGTATGCTTCTTTCTTATTTCGTAAAGAGCGGACTGCATCAAAAAGGTATGGAACTGGCGTTCCAAAAGGATCTATTTCAATTAAATCTGATTCTATTTCTCTTATCCCTTTGTTAAAATCAGATTCTATCAACTGCGCATTTAGGTTATTTTTTTCCAGATTTTTTTTGCATAGTGCTATTGCATCAGAACTTGCATCTATGAAATTAGCGCCGGCGATATTATTATTTTCGCAAAAATACCTTATCCCTCTTATTCCAGATGCACAAAAGCCATCGGTTAATGTTATTTTTTTATCTATTGTTCCGACTGCTAATGAAAAAAAAGACCTGCAGAAATGCATTTTCGGATTGTAAAACGCTCCATTGCTTTCAAATTCAATTTTTTCTTCAAACACAAAATTATTAATAAAAAGAACTAAATAAAAAAGCTAGCTATAGTCCAAAAATTCCCTAATACAGGATGTAGCATAAGATCCGGAAGGAAGGGAAAATGAAAAAGTGTTTTTGCAAAATGAAAAATCTTTTATTGGAGAAAAAAAGGTCCTGTATGAACCTTTCGATGAAATTTCAGGAATGCTTTTCATCTTAAAATCATTTATAGATACCCCAAACCTTTCAAGAAGCATTTCTTCCCTTTTATTTATTTTGCTTTCATAGCCGATTAATTTAACGCAAAGCCAGTCTTTGCCTTTCGTTTCAATTTCAGGAAAGCCATAAAAATTATTTTTACAAAAATACTCCCCTTTTTCTTTTTTTATTATTTTTTCATCTATTCTTTCTGAAATATTTAAATTAAAAAGATGGGATTGGAATGCATGGATAAATAAAAGAAGGATGGGCCGTGGAAGCTTTCGCAGTGCATTTGCAAAATCATTTGGATTTTTAGAAAGGTTTGCAATTAAAGTCCTTTCGTGAACAAGGTATTTTGGAAAATAATTTAATGCCTTTTTAAAATCCATTGTTTCTTTAAGCTCTTTTCTTGCAATTATTGCATTTTCATTTGTTTCTCCTTCAAAATCGCAAATGTAGGAAAGCACTGCATCTTTTATCCGATTTTTTAGAAGGTATTCACCTATCTTATGGGTATTTTTTCTAGAAGAACCAAAACGTTGCTCTCCAAAATAATTAGGAAACCTGCCTTTAAGCTCTAGGTATGTATCATTTATTTGTTTTTCATAAGAGTTTGCATCATTGAAATTAACTTTTATTTTAAACCTGTTCCCGATCAAATTTCCAAGGATTACTTTTTCTTTTCTAGTCCATGCCCCATTTATTTTTATATCCTTTATATTCAAATTTAAAATTTTTTCTTTTGGTATTTTATAAGCAGAACATAGTTGAACTGTATGCGCGAATTTATCTTTTGTTCCAGAATAATTAAACCTTCTGTCAGAGGCGCATACATATTTTGAAATTTCTTTTATTGCATTCGAGGTTGTCCAATTGCTTTTTTCCATGATAAAATGAGTAAAATCCCCAATTTCATCTTCTTTTTTAATTATTTTCCCTATTTCAAATACTTCTCCTTTTTCTGATATTTCTTCTACTATGAAATCATCAACTAACTGTTTTATTTTTCCGCAAGGCCTTTCTAATTTTGAGATCCTTGAAAAATCCATAATGTTCATAATAAAAATAGATAAAAAGCTATTAAAAAACAATCCAATATAAAACAAGTAAAATACAAGGGTGATTTTCGTAACAAAAAAATTTTATATAACAACTGCAATTCCATATGTCAATGCAAAGCCGCATCTCGGACATACCTTAGAGTTTGTACAGACTGATGCAATAAAAAGATTTCATGAACTATTTGGGGAAGAATGCTTTCTTGTAACTGGGGCTGATGAAAACAGTCTCAAAAATGTGCAGGCAGCAGAAAAAGAAGGAATTAGTGTGCAGGAATTGTGCGATCGGAATTCTGAAAAATTTAAAGAACTTGCAAAAATGGTAGGACTTTCGTATAATTGTTTTAGAAAATCATCTAGCAAAACAGAGCATACTCCTGGAATTTGGGAACTTTGGAATAGATGCAACAAATCAGAAGATATTTATAAAAAAAAATATAAGGGATTATATTGTGTTGGATGTGAGGCATTTTATAAGGAAAATGAGCTTGTGGATGGATTATGCCCTGAGCATTTAAAAAAGCCCGAGGAAGTAGAAGAGGAAAATTATTTTTTCAAATTGTCCAAATATCAAAAGACACTTGAAGATCTGATTGAAACAGATAAGCTTAAAATTTACCCGGAAACACGCAAAAAAGAAATATTAAATTTTATAAGAGAAGGGCTTGATGATTTTAGCATCTCAAGATCAAAAGAAAGGGCGAAAGGATGGGGAATTTCAGTCCCAAGCGATTCTTCACAGATAATATATGTATGGTTTGATGCCCTTGGCTGTTACATTACAGGAATTGGGTTTGGGTATGATGAAAAATTATTTGAAAAATTTTGGCCAGCCGAAATACATATTATTGGTAAGGGAATTACAAGGTTTCATGCGATATATTGGATTGCAATGCTATTATCTGCTAAACTAAAGCTTCCAAAAGGGCTATTCATCCATGGATATATTACTGTTGAAGGCCAAAAGATGAGCAAATCTTTAGGAAATGTCCTTGACCCTATAAATTTAATAGAAAAGTATGGTTCTGAAGAAATAAGATATTATTTGCTTAGTGAAATACCAACATTTCAAGATGGGGATTTTTCAGAAGGAAAGATGGTTGAAAAAATTAACAACGAACTTGTTGCAAATTTGGGAAATTTAATTAATAGAACAATGATATTTATTGAAAAAAATTATAACGGAACTGTTCCTGAATTTGATGGGGCTGGGTTTACATTTGAAAAAATAGACCCGTTGTATAATAATAGAATAGAAAAAATAAAAGGGATAGTTGAAAACAGCGCAAACCTCAAAGAAGCGCTTGATGAAATGATGGCGATCTCCTCTTTGGGAAATAAATATTTTCAGGATTCAAAGCCTTGGGAAAGCCTAAAAGAAGGCGCTGATAAAAAAGCAATTGAAAAAAGCGCGAAAGATTTGCATCTTTTAGCAAATCTAATAAAAGATCTTGCGATACTTGCCTATCCGTTTCTTCCAGAAAGCAGCAAAAAAATATGCAAAATGCTAAATATTGAAGAAAAAAAATGGGATTATTTAGGAAAAATTTCAATAGAAAAAGGTAGCAAAATAGGAAATGCTGAAATACTTTTCAAAAAAATTGACCAAAAAAAATTACAACAAACTATCCCGACAGAAATTAAAAAAGAAAAAGAGGAAATAAAATTTTCAGACTTTGATATTGAAGTTGGAAAAATAATTTCGTGTGTTAAACACCCTGACGCAGAAAAATTATTAATAGAAGTTGTAGAATTATCAGATGGGAAGCGGCAGATTGTATCTGGGATTGCAGAATATTACGTTCCAAAAGAAATAATTGGAAAAAAGGTGTTGATATTAAAGAACTTAAAGCCTGCAAAGATAAGAGGGGTCTTATCACAAGGGATGCTTCTTGTCGGAGAACATGAAAAGGAAATAGAAATAATCGAGCCTTTGAAAAATGAAATTGGAGACAGGCTATATCTTGAAGGGGAAACGTTAAATCCGCGAAAAGAAATTATATTTGATGATTTTTTGAAAATACAAATTTTAATTGAAAATGGCCAATTAAAATCAAACGGAAAAAACGTTTTATCAAAAAATTCAAAAATAGCCACTAAAAAAATATTAAATGGAAAAGTAAGATGATTTGCAGATTTTGGTATTTAAAAGCATATTTTAATGATTTATTGAGATATGGCAGAAAATAAACAAGATATCCTAAATAAAATGTATTTTAATATTTTTTTATTTTTAATATAATAAGGTCTTTTAAATGGTTAAAATTCAAAGAGCTCTTATAAGTGTTTATGACAAAAAAGGAATTATAGAATTTGCAAAAGAACTTTCAGAGCTTAAAATTGAGATAGTATCAAGCGGCGGGACTGCAACGCTTTTAAAGGAAAATAAAATCATTGTAAAAGAAGTGGCAGAGATTACAGGATTTCCTGAACTGATGGATGGAAGGGTAAAAACACTCCATCCAAAAATCCATGGGGGAATTTTGGCTAACAGATCAAAAAAATCCCATCTTGAAGAAGCAAAGAAAAATAAAATCAGATTAATTGATTTAGTTGTTGTAAATTTATATCCTTTTGAACAAGTAATTTCAAAAAAGAATGTAAAATTAGAAGAGGCAATTGAAAACATAGATATAGGCGGACCTACATTGATAAGAAGCGCTGCAAAAAACTATAAGGATGTCGCAGTAGTATGCGATCCAAAAAAATATACGGAAATTATAAAAGAATTAAAAGAAAATGGTGAAATCTCAATTAAAACAAAAGAAAATCTTGCACTATCTGCTTTTGAGAATATATCCCATTATGATATGATAATTGAAAAATTCTTAAGAAAAACATTTAATGGGGAAAAATATCCAAATTATTTGAATTTAAGCTTTGAAAAAATACAAGATTTAAGATATGGAGAAAATCCGCATCAAAGTGCATCATATTATAAAGATATACAAAACGAGGATCCATGCATGTCCACTGCAAAAAAATTGCAGGGAAAAGAATTATCATACAATAATATCTTGGATATGGATGGAGCATTTGAATGCGTTAAAAATTTCAAAGACCCAACCTGCGTAATTGTAAAACATAACAACCCTTGCGGAGTTGCCTCTTCAGATAATATTCTAACTGCATATAAAAGGGCATTAGAAGTTGATGAAAAGGCAGCATTTGGAGGGATAGTTGCAGTAAACCGGGAAATTGATGAAAATTTTGCAAAAGAGATAATCACAAGATTTTATGAGGTAATAATTGCACCAAATTATTCAAAGGAAGCACAGGAAATTTTATCAGTAAAAAAGAATTTGAGATTAATTGAAATGGGAAATGCCAATTTTCCATTCCAAAGCAAGCCATATACCCTGTATCGTTCAGTTAAAGGAGGGCTTTTGGTTCAAGATGCAAATATCCTTCTTTATGATAAAAACCAGTTCAAAGTCGTAACAAAAGCAAAACCAACAGAAAAACAAATGAAAGACCTTCTTTATGCATGGATTGTCGGAAAATATGTAAAATCAAATTCAGTTATTTATGCAAAAGATGATAAAGCAGTTGGAATTGGAGCAGGACAAATGAAAAGGGTTGATGCTGCAAAGCTTGCATCAATGATCACACAGGATTATGGAGAATCTGTCAAGGGATGCTCAATGGCATCTGATGCATTTTTGCCATTCCGAGACGCAGTAGATGAAGCGGCAAAAAGGGGAATTGTTGCAATAATCCAGCCTGGGGGCTCAATTCGTGACAAGGAAGTAATTGATGCAGCAAATGAACATGGAATTGCAATGGTTTTTACAGGTATGAGGCATTTTAGGCATTAGATTAATAAATTCTTTTCTTTTTATTCTATTTTGGTCCTCTAAATGCTAAGTATTGAAACTAATAATTTAACCAAGAAATTCCAAACTCTTGTTGCAGTGGATAATATTTCCCTTAATGTAAAACAAGGAGAAATATTCGGGCTTTTAGGCCCAAATGGAGCTGGAAAAACAACATTAATCTCAATGCTTGTCACAATGAAAAAACCAACTTCTGGAAGCGCGAAAATAAATGGCTTTGACATTGAAAAAAATCCAAATGAAGTACGGTCAAATATCGGAATTGTTTTCCAAGACCCATCGCTAGATGAAGAGCTGACTGCTTTTGAAAATCTAGAAATCCATGCTGCAATGTACGGAATTGCAAAAGATATTAGAAGAAAAAGGATAGAGGAAGTTTTGGGTGTTGTTGAATTAACAGACAGATTAAACGATATTGTAAAAACATATTCTGGGGGAATGAGAAGAAGACTTGAAATCGCAAGAGGGCTTTTGCATTATCCAAAAATATTGTTTTTAGATGAGCCGACAATAGGGCTTGATCCGCAGACAAGAAATCATATATGGGAATATATAAAAAAATTGAAAAAAGAAAATTCAATCACAATAATTCTTACAACGCATTATATGGATGAAGCAGACAACTTATGCGATAGGATTGCAATAATAGATAAAGGAAAAATAATCGCGCTTGATACTTCTCAAAACCTAAAGGATTCTCTTGGAGGAGACATCATTTCAATTAAAACAAATAAATGTAAAAAGCTAAATGAAATTTTAAAAAATATTGAATGGATAAAAGGAATAGACTGCAACAGCGAACGGCTAAATATAAGAGTTTCTATGGCAGATAAGAAAATACCAAAATTAATGGAGATTATTTCTAAAAATAAGATAGAAATAGAATCAGTAAATATACATAAGCCTACATTAGATGATGTATTTTTGCATTATACCGGAAAGACCATAAGAGAGGAAAATAACTCTTTGAAAGAGTCAATGAAAATAAGACATATGGCTTGGGGTAGAAATAAATGAACCAGAATTTTAATGCCGTATATTTTATGATTAAGCGGGAACTTATTAGATTTGCAAGGTCAAAAAGCAGGGTTATTGGAAGCCTTGGCATGCCTTTTTTTCTTCTTGCAGTGCTTGGAACGGGTTTAAATGGCGTAATTAGTATCCCTGGGGAAAATGAAAATTATCTTGATTTTATTGCGCCGGGAATAATTGCAATGGTGTTATTATTTGGTTCTATGTTTTCTGGGATAACTGTAATAATTGACAGGCAATTTGGATTTTTAAAAGAAACTCTCGTAGCGCCTGTTAAAAGAACAAGCATAATTATTGGAAAATCCATAGGAGGAGCGATTACTGCAATAATACAGGGAATTTTGATTTTGATAATTGCGCTTTTGCTTGGCGTGCAATTAGAATTTGCAAATATTTTATTTGTAATATTTCTAATGGGGCTTGTTTCAATAACTTTTGTTGCACTTGGAATTGCATTTGCATCTACAATGGAAGATATGCATGGATTCCAGCTTGTTATGAATTTTCTTTTGATGCCTATGTTTTTTTTATCAGGAGCCCTATTCCCTTTAGATGGCGCTCCTGAAATAATAAAATATTTATCGTATATTGATCCATTAACTTATGCAGTAGATGCATTGCGGTATTTTTTAATTGGATATTCTTCAATTCCAATATTTTGGAGTATTGGAGTTTTAACTGGTTTTTTAATTCTATCTGTATATTCGGCAGTTTATCTTTTTAACAGGATTGAAAATTAGAAAAATCATTCCAATTAATATTTTAAACCTAATCTAATAAATATAAAAAGTGGCGACAGTAGAATTGTATGATTTTTGGGTAGTGATATTCTTTTGCTTTATAGGGGTTCTTATAACAAATAAATTAAAGCTTCCAAGCGCCATTGGAGTTCTTCTTTTAGGAGCGATAATTGGCCCTAATCTTCTGGGCCTTATAAACCAAACTGAAACAATTGACATATTTTCAGAAATAGGCGCGGTGCTTCTTTTGTTTATGATAGGAATAGAATTCAGCCTTGAAAAAATAAGGCAATATTTAATAAGAGCAGGAGTAATTTTTTGGATAAAATTAAGCCTTGTTTTCATTGCAACATATTTTCTTGGGCTGATATTAAAGCTCGGGGTCATAAATTCGGTGCTTTTGGGACTTCTTTTAGCTTTTTCAAGCACTGCAATTTTTGCAAGAGTAGTTTCTGAAAACCCAAACTCACAGCGACAGGAAAACAGGCTTGTTTCTGGAATATTAATAATTGAGGATATTTTTGCAATATTTCTTTTTATGATATTTTCCCAAATACAAGCATATAGCACAATATCATTAAATGAGATAATTCTTCCAATAATAGAATCAATAATAGTATTAATGTTTGCATATGGACTAATAAAAAAAGGCGGGGACAAAATATCAAGATGGATGGATGAAAAAAACGAGGAGCTGCAGATTTTTTCAGCTCTTTCTATATGCGCGCTTCTTGCATCTATTTGCATATTCTTTAATGTAAGTGCCTCAATTGGCGCGTTTTTGGCAGGAAGTGCATTTTCTTCAATAAATATTTTTAAAAAAACAGAATCGACAATACACCAGATGATTTTGATATTTTCTAATTTCTTTTTCTTTTCCATAGGAATGCTGATAAATATACATTTTGTCTTAAGTTTTGTATTAATTGTGATTTTTTTAGCATTAGTGAATATGAGCGTAAAATTTTTTTCAGTTGCAATTTCAAGCTATCTGGTGGGTTTTGATACTAGGTCTGCGCTTTTTTCAGCATCTATAATGATAACTACAAGTGAATTTGCATTGATAATTGCAAGACCTGCAATGGCAATAACAGGATTTGATTTTATTTCACTTTCAGCATCACTTCTTTTCATATCGAGCATATGCGCCGTTGTATTAAATAAAAAAGAGGCGACATTAAATGCAAAAATAGGGCCCATTATGGAAAGCATCGGACAAAAACGGCTCAAAAACCTTTCAGGATATATGCATGGAGTAATAACCAGATTTGAAAAAGGCGGAGCCCTTTATGAAACGATGAAAAGTAATTTTAATTCTTTTGCAAAAAATTTTTTTGCAATATTAGTAATAATTACAGTATATTTAACTTTTATAAAAAATTCTGTATTTTTTTGCCACGATTGCCCGGTGTTTTTTGGAATAGAAAGTACGGAAATAATATTATGCGTACTTATCGCATACCCGTTATACAGGATAATAAAAATATTTACAATGTTTAATATTGAATTTACAGAAGCGTTCCATTTTATCCCGCATGAAAAGATATATATAAACGCAAGAATGAAAGCGGATATTTTCTTTTTTATACTTTTCTTTCTTATTGCAATACTTATTCCATTCATCTTGTCATATCTTCAGCTGCCTAATTTTTTCCAGGCGATTTCGCTTTTATTTTTCACATTAAGCTTTGCTTTCATATGGGATCTTTCAAGATTATGCAAAAAGTATATAGAAGAAAGCAGGCGCGAACTAAAACGGCGCATACACAAAAAAAATGCACCGATAGATATAAGCAAATATTTAAATGATATAAAATTTGCTGGAAATGAATTTATAGAAAAAAGAAAGCCAAAAAGATATGGAAAATAAAAAATTATTTAAAATATCTTGCAATTGCACTTAATGCAATGCTTAACCCTATAAGAATTATTATGCTTGGGCAAATTGGAAGCGGGAATTCCCACCAGCCCATCTCTTTTCCAAACCAGTAAATTCCAAGAAAAAGAAGCCCAAGGCCTACAAGAAACCCGGAAAAATCAAATCTTTTTTTTATATATTGATTATAATGGATTTCCCATTCATCTTGTAAATTATCCTCTTTTTTTCCTTTTATTGTAAAACACCTTTTGTATTTATGTTACTGGGCCTACCCATTTTGTCCAAATAAAAGATACTGTGCCAGAGCTTCCTGAATTTCCTGAGCCATCTGTGCATGTAACAGATGTTGAAAATTTGCCGCTGTCTGGAAAACCACAGGCATCAGGCATCTGCGCCCCTTCTACAATTAATGTTTTAGTTACTTCCTGGCCTGTTGGAACATTTCCTGCGCTAATTGATACACCATTGCAGGTATAGGTACATGAAACATAATTTTCAGATGAGGAAACGGTAAATCTTAAAAATACAGTGTCATCTGAAATGGTCTCATCGCTTGTAGGAGAGGTTATTGTAACCGTAGGTTTTTGTGAAGTTAATTTTATTGATGCAGAAACAGTTTTTGAAGTTCCTAAATCATTTCTGCATTGATAATATACTGTTTTAGTTCCGCTTCCAGAAGATAAAGACCAGTAGGATCTTTTTTCATAAGAGGTCCATGAACTCCACGAATCCCCTTCATTTTTATACCTGCAATCTGTTGCATGCAATGCATTTAATGTTAATGTGACTGAGGATGAAGAGGTGCTGCTTGCTCCATTATTAATTGAAATAGATAAATCAGTTGGAACATCATCTGGGTCTTTTTGCAGATAAATAGATGACGAGCCTTCGCCAATATCCCCGTATTGATTTTCGCATTGTACATAAACTGTATGAATTCCATTTACAGATTTTAAACTAAACCACTGCTGGGAGGTTGAATATTTTCTCCAATCAGTCCAGCTAACCCTGTCTTCACTATATCTGCATGCTGTTGCATATGTTGCATAAATTCCAAGCTGTACGGACGCTGTATAAGTTTTACTTTCTCCATTATTTATTGAAACCTTTACATCTGGAGTTGGAACATTTTGATAAATAATATAATCATTTACAGTTCCAAGAGAAACACCAGCGCTTGTCTTGCACTCCATATAAATGGTCTTTTTTCCATCTCCTGATGTTACTGTCCATGTTTTTGTCGGAGAAAATACGCTCCATGAACTCCATGAGGATCCATCATTGCTAAACCTGCATTGAGCAGCAGAAGGACCGTAAATATCTAAATTAACATTAGCAGAACCAGTATATGACGCTCCGCCATTTATCTTAAATGAAATTGGATTTTGTTCTGTTTCAAAATAAATAATATCTGTTTTTGTTGTTCCGATTTCATCAGTGCATTCCATATAACCTGAATGTGTTCCATCGCTCAATATTGCAGGAATTTGCACTAAAACATCATTTTGTACGCTTTTGCTTAAAACAGGAATTGCAGAATTATCTGCATATATAACACAGCTTATGTCCCCCACTCCTTGTGTAACTTTAAAATCTACTTCAAATTTTGTTCCAAGAATATCGTTTTGCTCAGGGGATAATATAGAAACAAGTGGGCCTGAAGTTTTGTAAATTATTTTTGCATTTACTGGATCTGAAATAAGACCTGCATTGTTTTGGCATTGATAATATACTAATTTTTCTCCTTGCCCGTCAGTCAAAGTCCATGTTTTTTGGGTTATATATGTGCTCCACGGGCTCCAATTTTCACCGTCATTTGAATATCTGCAATTTGTTGCTCCTTGCGCATATAACGCAAGAGAGACGTCCTTTTGTTTTGTATATGTTGCACCATTATCTATTTGAATTGAAAGCCCTGATGGCGGCAAGGTGGTTGCAGTTACGCTCACTTGATTTATGCTTGAATCTTCTGCGCCATTTGCAAACGCACGGACAGTATAATAATATGTTTTGCCGTTTGAAACATCAGAATCGGTATATGTTAATGCAGTCACCAAAACAGGATTTATCTTATTTCCAAGGGTTCCTGAAATTTCGCTTCTATATACATTATATCCTGTAACATCCGCTGACTGGGATGCAGACCAAGAAAGTTCAATTCCAGAACCAATTGATTTTGCAGTAAGGTTAGAAACTGGATTTGGCCCTAGGCATCCAAAAATAAATATGAAAATTAAAAACAATCCAAAAATTAAATTTTTATTAGACAAATAAATCCACCCAACAATTTGTAGTTTATTATATTTTTAAACTTTTGCTATTTAAAAAAAATCATTTTTTATTTTTTATGTAAAGGGTTTGCGTTGGGAATGGAATTCCTATTTTAGCCTTGTTTAATTCATTATAGATTAGGGTGGTCGCCTCAATTTTCTTATCATATGCTTTTGAATAATCATCAATCCAAAACCTTGCTGCAAAATCCAATGAAGAAGATGACATTTTCATAAAATCTATTGCAACATGGGGCTCTTTTAACACTCCTTTTATTTTTGTTTCTATGGATTTTTTGATAAGCTCTATTACTGCTTGCGGTTCTGTTCC
>CAZLIX010000007.1:0-19206 GCA_964559795.1 Microcaldota archaeon | reverse complement strand
TTTTTAATTGAGGCAATTCCCCTTCATAAGTTGGTTTCTGGGTCTTATAAAAAACCCCAATTGGAAGCTTTTTGTAATCAGTCCAAACATCTTCATATACCTTTTCAATTGCCTTATGAAAATCATCAGGCTTGTAATCTGTTTCTTCAAGTTTATACACTCTTTCCAAAAACCATTGGTAAGTATTTAGCTTATTGAATGTAACGCAAGGCTGGAAAATATCAACAAGCGCAAATCCTTTATGTGCTATTGCACCTTTTATCATTTCTTTCATATGATTCATATCCCCAGAATAAGTCCTTGCAACATAAGTTGCACCATTAATTATTGCATTTGCAATCGGATTATACTGTGTTTCTAAAACTCCAAAAGGAGTAGATTTTGTCTTTTGCCCCTGCTGTGTAGTAGGAGATGCCTGTCCTGTAGTAAGCCCATATAACTGATTATTATGAACTATATATGTCATATCATAATTTCTCCTGCAAATATGAGTGAAATGCTGGGCTCCTTCTCCATATCCATCTCCATCTCCTGAAACTGCAATTACAGTTAATTTCCTGTTTGAAATTTTAACTGCTGATGCCAAAGGTAGCGTTCTTCCATGAAGGCTTTCATATCCATAAGTGTTAACATAGTGTGGCAATTTTGAATTGCATCCAATCCCTGAAACAATTACAATATTTTTTTGTTCTAATCCAAGCTCTGCAAGAGAACTTTTAAGTCCCATCAAAATACCATAATTTCCGCATCCTGGGCACCATTGCGGTTTTTCTTTTATATTTAAATCAGTAACATTCATCAAATCACCCTATAGCCCCTGCCTTTGAGTATTATAATACTCAAAGTCCTCTTTTTCTTTTACATGCAATACTTTTTCGCACTTAAATTTCGAATCAACTATTTTTTTTATATTTTCTGCAATGCTTTCTGGGAAATGCTGCCTTCCATCATATCTTAAAAGATAATAATCCGGAACAAAACCGGTATATTCTCGCAAAATCCCTGCAAACTGTGAAGTTGAATTATTTTCAACCATTATTGTTTTTTTGCATTTTCCAAGAATATTTAGGATCTCTTTTTCATCTATTGGAAAAACTACATTAAAATGAATTGCATTTGCGTTTATTCCATTTTTTTCTAAAAGAGGTATGGAATCCAAAACAGGAAGAATCTGCGAGCCCCAGCAAATAATTGTAATCTCTGCATTTTCTTTTCCATATATTTTTGGTTTTGGAATATCCTTTAAAATTCCATTTAATTTAGAATTTAATTTATTTACCATCTCAAATCTTTTTGTAAAGCTTTCAGTGCTGTATCCTGTTTCATCATGCACATAGGATGTTGCAACATGCATTCCATTTTCCTGTCCAGGAAAAGATCTTATAGATACCCCATCTTTTGTAATTTCATATCTTCTAAATCTTTCCATTTCCTTAAGTTTTGGGATTTTTTTTGCAATTTTCCCACGTTCATTTACTATTTTTGAGCCATCAAAAGGGTCGCATGAAAAATGGCTTTCTGCCAAAAATTTATCAGTTAATATGAAAACAGGAAGCTGATACTTATCTGCCATATTTAGCGCATCAGCTGTTAATTTAAATGATTCTTCTATTGTCCCAGGCGCATAAACTACACGTAAAAAATCCCCTTGGGAAGAATTTAGGGCAAATTTTAAATCTGCCTGCTCGGTCCATGTAGGCATTCCAGTACTTGGGCCTGTTCTTTGCGCAAGATATATTACAAGAGGGGTTTCAGCTAGAGCTGACATTCCAACAGCTTCAGTCATTAATGCAAATCCTCCTCCTGAGCTTCCAGTCATTGCTCTTGCACCTGCAAAAGATGCGCCAATTGCATAATTTATTGCAGCAATCTCATCTTCAGTATGCTTTACAACAATTCCTGCCTTTCTTTCAACTTCTGCTAAATAGTGAAGGATTCCTGATGCAGGAGTCATTGGGTATGCTGCATAAAATTTTAATCCTCCTGCAATTGCTCCAATTCCAGATGCCTCATTTCCCCCTATAATCATTTTTGAATTTCCATCACCACGCTCCATTTTAATTGGAAATTCTTCGGGCCTTAAATTTTCCTTTACATAATTATATGCAATTTTTGCGCAATTTATATTTGCTGCGACAATTTCTTTTCCTTTTTTTCCAAATGTTTCTTCAAGCATTTGGTTTAGGTCTTCGAGAGAATATTTTATCAAAGCTAAAAGAGCCCCAGTTAATACGATATTTTCCATTCGTTTATCTGCGTTTGATTTTTCCAATATTTCCTCTATCGGAAGAGGATATAATTTTATTTTTTTATCAAGTTTATAAGAACTTAAATCTAATTTAGAATCATAAATTATCGCCCCAGGTTCAAGCATGTATTTATGATGAAAAAATACCGCATCCTTGTTTAGTGCAATAAGGATATTTGTTTTTTCAACAGGGGAATGAATCTTTTTTTTACTTGCTCTTATTTGATAAACATTATGCCCACCCCTTACCAATGAGGGATATTCAGGATAACCTATGACATTAAGACCGGATCTTGCAAATATTTTACATAATGTTCTTCCGGTAACATTTGCACCTTGTCCTGCCTGTCCTCCTACTTTTATAATAATTTCTGACATATGATACACCTTTAAATATTTTTTTTGCCAAATATTTTAAAACTAATCGAACAGTATATCGTCAAAAAACGAAAATCAAATAGTTTAAATTACATTATATATAACTAAATATTATGGCCTTATCTTCAAAAGTCCGATCATTAGAGAAAAATAGTTCTGATTTTTGGAGAAAATTAAATCCGCTTTTAGATGGGAATTCGCCAGAAAAAAAACTTCTTTTGAATCTTTGGATAGAAAAAATGAAACAATATCTAAAATCACAAGATTTAGAAGCACGCCATTTCGGGTTTCAAGAATTGTCTAAATTATATTTTTTTGATAGTTCATTATCCAAGGAGTTTTCAAATAGCTATCTTGCCGCAGGATTAAACGAAAAAAAAATAATACTTTCAAAAATTAACTCTTTTATTCTTCTTCATAATGTATTCTATGATCTTAAATCCCTTTTATACATAGATGATCTTTCCTTGCACGTAAGGCTTTTTTCAGAAGCATAAAATGAGCTATTCAAAAATATCCATATTATAGAAGAAAAAGAAGCCTGCTTTGCAATTGAACTGATTTTTCAGCTGTTTATTTTTTCAGGTGAATACCAAAGAAAAGAAAAAATCCTAAAAGACGGCTTAAATGCTCTTGTTAGCCTTTCAACAAGACCAGACCTTTCAAATTTTATGCTATCTTTTTTTGATAAATTAGAGTTTATGTTAAATGAAAGATCAAAGACAAAATCTGAATTATTTGAAAAAGGAATTGATGTTGAACATATAATTTCAATAGAATTTCCCATTTACGTTTTTTTTGCAAGACTTTCAAAAGAAAAGCTTCCGCTTGAAATGATTGAAAAAATTACCAGGCTTTCTGAAAAAATAACTCCTGGTTTTGATTTTGAGGGGCTGATAAAGTCAAATTTTTTATTTTCAATTAGTTTTACATACCCTTCATTAGAATAGACTATCTAGAAAACTATCTTCAATTTTTTCAACAATTAATGATTTGCATAAAGCATCTCGCCCAATAATACTGCTAAAAGAAGGCATTGTCCTTTTTTCATCGCCATGTATCAATTCTTTTATATAGGTGCCAGGATCTGTTTTTATTCTAAATAATATCTTTTCCTTATTTTCCACATGCTCAATAAGTATCACTTTTCTTTTTCGAACCATATCAGTTCTCCTGTGTATTACTCTTTTTGGTGTTTTTTGATAAATCAATTTTCCATTCATTTCACTAATAATTTTTTTGATCTCATTTTCTGTTATTTTTTTAGAGCTTTCAACTTCTGCCAAATATACCTTGTCAAAATGAGAATTTGAAACAATCTCAACAAAGCTTCTTGGCACGATTTTCAAATCTTTTATAAATACCATTCCGTTTTTTGAAACATTTTTAGTAATTTCATTAAAATCAGATTCTATTTTTTCAGGCCAGATCAATTCTAAAACAAAAGGTCTTCCTGCAAAATTGCATACATCAACATCTTCCCTTCCGGATGCATGTAAAAAATAGTTTTTACAAAGAAATTTTTTTTTGAACTCTTCACCTATTATTTCTTCAATTGAAAGATAATTTTTTCCGCTGTTTTTGCATTCGTTACATCCCTTTCCAGAGCAATTCCTGCAAACCCATCTTGTCTGTGAAATCCCTTTTGAATGTTTTTCATATCTTCCAAAAATAAAAAGGGGCTCTTTCTCAATTTCATACACTTCATTTTTCAAATCATATCTTATTCTAAAATTTGAATTTTCAGCATCATATCTTTTTCCTGTCTCTTTTTTTATTTTCTCAACAATAATTTTGTTTATTTTTCCTTTTATGCATTCATAATCCAAATCAGTGTCCCATTTTTCCTCTTCATTTACATTCCATTCGTGCGGTATGGATGTTGAAATTGAAAAACAGCCATTATTTTCCTTTATTTTTGGCATGCTTTCATCTAGTAATTTTTCCAACCTTCCAATTTCAAAAGATTTCATCGTATCATTATATTTGGAAAAAAATAAAAATAGCTGATAATTATTATACGTAATATTTAGCAAAATTATATAAATTTCCCGTTTATATTCTACATATGGACTTTTATCGCCTTTCTGTTTCTAGTGCTTTAAAAAAGCTTAATAGCTCAGAAAAAGGCCTTTTTAGCAAAGAAGCTTACAAAAGATCAAAAGAATTCGGCTTAAATGAAGCATCAAAGCCAAAAAAATTATCAGAATTTTATCTGCTCATTTCACAATTCAAAAGTTTTATTGTCTATGTTTTGATTTTTGCAGCATTTGTTTCTTATTTTGTTGGGGAGGAAAACGATGCAATAATCATAGGGATAATAATAATCCTAAATGTAACTCTTGGTTTTTTCCAAGAATATAAGGCGGAAAAATCTATCGAAGCTCTAAAACAATTTTCCAATCCAAAATCTATTGTTTTAAGAGATGGAAAAAAATCTGAAATAGATTCAAAAAACATTGTTCCTGGTGATATTATTTTTATAGAAGAAGGCTCATATATCCCAGCTGATGCAAGAATTACAGAATCATATTCTCTTACTATAGATGAAAGCACATTTAGTGGGGAATCTGCCCCTGTTTTGAAATCTTGTGATATTATAAATAAAGAATGTACTATTTCAGATAGGCTAAATATCTGTTATGCAGGAACGATGGCAGTTAGAGGGAGAGGAACCGCAGTTGTATTTGCAACGGGGGCAAATACCGAAATTGGAAAAATCGCGCAAAAAATAAAAGAAGAGCCGTCAAAAACAACCCCTCTTCAAAAACAGCTTAATTCCCTTGGGGTATATATCACATTGCTTGTCATCATAATTTGTGCAATAATAGTAGTTATACAACTAAATCTTGGAAATGATTTTTTCGGCTCATTTTTAATTGCTGTTGCATTGTCTGTTGCAGCAATCCCAGAAGGGCTACCGGCAGTAATTACAATTACCCTTGCGCTTGGAACACAAAGAATGGTTAAAAAAAATGCATTGATCCGAAGGCTTCCAGCAGTAGAGACTCTTGGAAGCACAACAGTAATTTGTACAGATAAAACTGGCACACTTACAAAAAATGAAATGATGGTTACAAAAATATTTTCAAATGGAAAAAATATTGAAATAACAGGAAGCGGCTATGAAATTAGGGGCGATTTTAGATTAGATGGAAAAAAAATAAACAATCTAAAAGAACATAAGCTTATTTTTGATGCCGGGCTTTTATGCAATAATGCATTAATTGAAGGACCTTCAGATCCAACAGAAAAGGCAATCCTTGTTGCATCAAAAAAATCAAATTTTAATCCAGATTATAAAAGAGTAGAAGAGATTCCTTTCAATTCTGATGAAAAATATATGCTTACCGTGCATCAGAACGGAAAAGAAAAAATTTCTTATATAAAAGGAGCGCCAGAAGTTATCCTTTCAATGTGCAACAGGATTTATCTTCAAAATAAAATTCTCCTTTTAAACCAATCTGAAAAGAAAAAAATTGAAAATGCCTATTTTGATATGGCCTCTGGAGCTCTAAGGGTAATTGCATTTGCATATAATCCAAAAGGAGAGAAAAAAAATTTTATATTTTTGGGCCTTATGGGAATGATAGATCCTCCAAGAGAGGAAGTAAAATCTTCAATTGCGCAGTGCAAGAACGCAGGCATCCGCGTAGTAATGATTACTGGAGATCATGCAATAACTGCAAAAGCAATTGCAAAAGAAGTAGGAATAGAAGGGGATGCAATTACTGGGCACGAACTTGACAAATTAAATGAAAAAGATTTTGAGAATCTAGTGGATTCTATCGGAATTTATGCGCGGGTAAGCCCTGAAAATAAAAGAAGGATTGTAAAAGCACTAAAAAACAAAGGGTATATTGTTGCAATGATTGGGGATGGGGTAAACGATGCCCCCGCATTAAAGCTTGCAGACATTGGAACATCGGTTGGCTCTGGAACAGAGGTTTCAAAACAAGCTTCAGATATGGTACTTTTAGATGATAATTTTGCATCAATTGTTTCTGCTGTGATGGAAGGCAGGTCAATTTTTTCAAATATAAAAAAGTTTGTCAATTTTCTTTTTTCCTGCAATCTTTCAGAGGTAATGGTAATATTTATCTCACTTTTAATCGGATTGCCATTGCCTTTAATTGCAATACAAATATTATGGATGAATCTTTTGACAGATGGTCTGCCAGCTCTTGCCTTAGGCGCTGACCCTATGGATAAAAATGAGATGAATAAGCCCCCAAGAGGAAAAGATGAAAAAATAATAGGGCAAAATGACCTATTTTTGATATTTTCCCAGGCAATAATAATGACTCTTGGCACATTATTTTTATTTAATCATTACCTTCCATTTGGCCTAGAATATGCAAGAACTGTTGTATTTTTTTCACTTGTAATGTTCCAGCTTTTCAATGTTTTTAATTACAGGGCAGGAGATAGCTCTATTTTTTCAAAAAAACTTTTTGAAAATAAGCTTCTTTTGGCAGCAGTGTTTTTTTCAGTTGCTTTGCAACTAGTTGCAGTTGAAATTTTCAATAAAATGTTTTCAACTGTTGCTTTGAGCATTTCCGATCTTTTATTTTTAATGGCAGTTTCCTCACTAGTCCTTATAATCCCAGAAATAATGAAGTTTGCAAGAAGGTTTTTTATTCCAAAAAATAATTCTTATCAATAGCTCATTTTGTTGTAAAAGATGGGTTTTTAAATATATTGGTTCATAATGTAATTTATGACTTTTAGAACTAAATATTCTTCAAATAGTGGTAAGAATAATAGCGATTCATCAGAACGAATATCTATTTTTAAAGTTTTATCTGAAAATATATATAATCGAACCCCAGATAAACAACTTAAAGATAAAATTATTGAACTTGCATCCAAACCAAATTTGACAATTGGCGATGTTCTTTTATTATCTGGCTTATACTCGAAAGATGCGACAGTTAGAAACTTATCTGAAAAACAAGCCCAAACAATACTTGAAAAATTATAACTTTTATTATTTTTTCTAGGTTCAATTCATTTAAATAACTTTCGCAGTATATGTATTAATGTGTATAATATTTTAAAAAGAAGAATACATAATAGAGAAGTATCTATATACAAAAAGGGATTTTTTTTTAAAACCATAAAAGCTTTAGTGGAAGGCCCAAATGGAAAAATTTCTATTACAGCAAAAAAATCCCCGTTTTTAAAAGCAAAGTACGAAGTTGAAATAAATGGAGAAAAAAAAGATACCAATTATTCAAGAAATACAAAAAAATATTCTTCAATTGAACTCCCAAAACAAGTTAAATTTTCAAGAAAAGTATGCGGGGATTTTCAATTTTTGGAATATATCTTTTCAAAAAAAGAAGCATTTTCTTTTTTATGGGAGATAATTCAGGAGGTTTCAAAAATATTAGATAATAAAAAATGAGTATGATTACGGTTTATAAACATTTACTATATTAAAAATAATTAACTTAATTATACCTCCCGTGGTGTTTTATATGGAAAAACTAGATATTGATTCTGGAAATGCTAAAAAAACAGGAACAACAACAGTAGGATTAGTTTCAACAGATGGAATAATTCTAGCCTCAGATAGAAGGGCAACAATGGGCTATTTAATTGCAAGCAAAGACATAGATAAAATCTTTGAAATTGGCGATGGAATGGGGATGACTGTTGCAGGCAGTGTAGGAGATGCACAAAAGCTTGTAAGATGGATGAGAGCAGAAGTCCAATTATATAAATTAAAGCATGGAAAACAGATAACAATGGAGGCGGCATCAACCCTTCTTGCAAATATACTTTCACAATACAAATTTTATCCGTTTTATGTCCAATTGCTTTTAGGTGGGATAGATAAAACCGGAGGTCATGTTTATAGCATTGATATGCTTGGAGGAGTAACTGAAGAAAAACTCACAAGCACAGGTTCAGGTTCTCCAATTGCATACGGTGTTTTAGAAGAGTTATACCAAGAGTCAAATGATTGCAATCAAAATGCAAAAGTTGCAGCAAAAGCAGTTTCTGCTGCAATGAAAAGAGATGCAGCATCAGGAGAAAGAGTAGATTTAGTAGTAATAGATAAAAAAGGTTTTAGAAGATTAACAAAAGAAGAAGTTAAAAAATTAGTTCATTAGTTTTTTTTATTTTTTTATATTCTATTTTGGCTTATCCATATGTTAAGCCTTAAACAATAAAAAACCACAAATAACAAATAAAGTGATATTATATGAAATTTAAACAAGTTGAAAAAATAGTTAGAGAAATAATGCCATCTGAATGTCAGGTGGTTTCAGTAGTTCCAGAAGGATTAATTACAGCAATTTATGTAAAAGATATTCATGCGTTTTATAGAAACGACCAGTTAATAAATCAATTAGCTTCTGCTTTAAAAAAGAAAGTAGTCGTAAGGGTTGATCAATCTGCATTGATGAATGAAGAAGAGGCGCAAAAGAAAATAGAATCAATTGTTCCAAAAGAGGCAAGTATTTCAGGTATTTTATTTAATACTCCTTTTTCAGAAGTATATATAGAGGCATTAAAACCAGGCCTTGTAATTGGAAAATACGGCAGTCTTTTAAAAGAAATTGTTCTTTCAACCGGATGGTCCCCAAAGGTTTTAAGAACTCCAACAATTCCTTCTGCAACATTAAATGGAATTAGAAAAAGCTATATCGCAGGAGCAGAGGAAAGAAAAAAATTCCTAGGAAATCTCGGGAAAAAAATATTTCAAGACCCAATAAAAAATGAATGGGTAAGGGCAACAGCTCTTGGAGGATTTGGAGAAGTTGGAAGGTCGTGCCTTCTTGTTGAAACACAATCAAGCAGGGTGTTAATAGATTGCGGAATAAATCCTGTAAGTGATGATCCAAAAAAAGCATACCCCCTCTTAAATCTTTTAAATTTCCAATTAGACCAGCTTGATGCAGTAATAATAAGCCACGCACATACAGACCACACCGCGTTTCTTCCATATCTTTTTGCATATGGCTATGAAGGGCCGGTTTACTGTACCCCTCCAACAAGGGATTTAATGGTGCTATTGCAACAAGATTATTTAAATCTTGCAAATAGGAATTTAAATTTAAAAGCTCCTTATGCAAAAAAAGACATACAAAAGGAAATAAAATACATAATTCCAATTGATTATGAAGAAGTCGTTGATATAACCCCTGAAATAAAAATGACTTTTTATAATGCCGGCCACATACTTGGAAGTGCGATGGTGCATTTGCATATTGGGGATGGAGCCCATAATCTTGTATATACAGGAGATATGAAATTTGGGTTTACTCGTCTTTTTGATCCTGCTCAGACCAATTTTAGAAGGGCAGAAACCTTATTTATAGAAAGTACTTATGGTGGAAAAGAAAATATTTTATTAAACCGCAGGGATATGGAACTAAAATTAACACAGGTAATAAAAGAAACAATTGCAAAAGGAGGGCACGTTTTAATTCCGGTATTTGCAGTTGGAAGGAGCCAGGAAATGCTTCTTGTTTTAGAGCAGAATCTTGCAAAAGATCCTGATTTCAATTCACCTGTTTATATTGACGGAATGGTTTTAGAGGCATCTGCAATACATACAGCATATCCAGAATATTTAAGAGAATCCCTTCAAAGAAGAATTCTTTCAAATAATTCTCCATTTGAATGGGATAAAATAAAGCTTGCAAAAGGAGAAGATAAAAAGACTATAATAGAAACGCAGCCTTCTGTTTTCGTTGCTCCTTCTGGTATGCTTTCAGGAGGGCCGTCTTTGGAATATTTCAGAATGCTTGCAGAAGATCCAAAAAATACAATACTTTTTGTAGGGTACCAAAGTCCAATGTCTCTTGGTTCAAAAGTCCAGAATGGAATGAAAGAAATTCCAATAATTGATGAAGACGGGAAAACAAAAATCCTTAATATAAATATGAGGGTTGAAACTGTTGAAGGGTTTTCAGGGCATTCTGATAGGGCTCAGTTGATGGCATTTATGAAAAATATGAAACCAATTCCAAACAGGATAATTACAATGCACGGAGATCATTTAAGAACACAAGATCTTGCCCACTCCGCATCATTAATGTTAAAAAGGCAATCTGATGCAATGATGGATATGGAATCATATAGACTCAGATAATTAGATATATAAATACCATTCTACCTATTTTTCTATGTTTTATTTCTATGGAAGGCGTTTTTCTTTTCTTTTTCTAATATTACTATTAGGTCTTTCATTTTCTCAATCAGTTTCAAATGTTATTTTATATTCCAAGCCTTACGGCTTAAATTTAACTTCTGAAAATCTTACTGTTTCATTCGATCTTACTGATGCAAGTAGAGGTATAATTGACTGGAGAAAATGGAATGGCTCTGCTTTTAGTTCACTCTCATTATTAAATATGCCATTTGAGTTTTTGCCAAAAAATCATACAGCAGTAACTAATGAAGCTGCTGTTTATTATTTTGATGGAAATTTATTAGATTCCACTTCTTATGGACATAATGCTATTAATGGCGGTGCAACACTGACTGATTCAACACTTGGTAAAATAAACCAAGGTTATTATTTTGCTGGTACAAATACAAATTTAGGAATTATATATTGGTTTTTCTTTATGCGAATTTAATTATTTTAAAAGCTTGTTTAGCATAGGCACTATATAAAATGGCAGTGCTATTCCTGCAATCGAACCTGTAATTAATCTTATTATATTAGTGCTTTCCCTAAGCCCTATAAGCTGGGTTCCACCATCAAGGCCCATAGGAATTATTGCAATTATCAGCCAAATAGGAGAAGGCATTTCATCTGATTTATATTTATTTAAAAAAAACAAAACAATCCCACCTAAAAATGCAAATAAATAAAATCCTACATCTCTTGCACAGACAGGAAATTTATAGCCTGTTTTTCCTTCCTTTTCAACAATGCTTTCTTTGCTGGGGTTAAATTCATTCGAAATACTGCAATCCTCTATTGATTTTGACTGCGGAAAATAACAATATGATCGTGAGGTCATCTGATGGCATAAAAATTTATATCCTTCCTGTGTTTCATCAAATATTTCTGAATTATAAAAAAATACCGGCGCTAAAAATATTGGGATAGTAATTATGCTAATAAAAAGCATATATACCAAATATCCTTTCATCTTATCAAACATTTTTTTCCTCTAATTCTTTTTTTGTTTCATTTCTCTCCCATGGGTAAATAATCCATTTATCTGTTTCTTCTATATAATAATCTGGAATAAAAATAGAACCTGGTTTATAATGCAATGTTGCAGTTCTTATTTCATCTGGTTTGAATTTTTTTAAGTATTCTATACATTCTTTTAAGCTATATCCTGAATCCGAAATGTAATCTATCAAAAGTATTTTTTTATTTTTTACTTCAACTGTCAGGGGTTGTGTTATTTTAGGCTTTTTTCGCTTTCCAATACCGCAATATGATTCTACTCGTACTGTTGCCAAATTTTTATTATGCATAAGATCAGAGATCAATCTTGTTGGAACAAGTCCGCCCCTTATAATCCCAATTATTATATCGGGTTTGTAGTTTTCTAATATTTTTTTGCTTAATTTTTTGCAAAGGTCATCTATTTCATCCCATTTTGGCTCTAAGAATTCCATTAAATCAAATCCATAAAATTCACTTGCGCAGACCTGTTTTCAATTGTATTTGAGCAAAAAACCCCATCGCACATGGCTTCCAGCTTTTCAAGCGAATTTTTCAGGAAAAATCCATGTGTTGTTGCGCAAACTATTTTTTTTGCATTATGTTCTTTTAGGTTTTCAACAGCCTTTATCATGGTTCCTCCTCCAGAAACCATATCATCTATAATCAAAATATTTTTTCTGGAAACTTCAAAATCCATCTCTATTTTTTCAACAGTTCTATATGCTTCATTTCCTTTTTGATAATCTCCGCGGGTTTTTTTCATGCTTTTTCCGGAGTTTCCAACCATATATTCAGAGCCCATATCTGGAGAAATGACCTCAAAATCCCCAGTTTTAAAATAGTGCTCCTTTGCAAATTGGATAAGTTTCGAGTTAAGTGAAATGTTCCTTATTTTAAGCCCGCCATATTCAAATTCCCCTTCTTTTTTTAGAAAATGGCAGTCAAATGTAGTAAGTTTTTCTGCCCCTGCAAAAGAAATAATCTCGCATATATATTTTGATGAAAGTGGCTCTCCTTCCTTCCATATTTTGTCCTGCCTGCAATAAGGAAGATAAGGGCTTATCAAATTAACATTGCAATTTTTTTCTTTCAATGTCTTTAATATTAAAAATAATTGCATCAGGCTTTCATTTTGATTCGGGTAGAGCCTATGGTAAAGGGTTATATCTTTGGTTTTTATTTTGGGGATTATTCTTATATATAAATCACTGTCGGGAAATTTTTTAAATTCAATATTTGGTTCAAGAAGATCTGAAAAGTTAGGGCTTATTAGCGTTGTTTGTTCCATATATTAAAATAAATTCCAAACGAATTAAAAATCTGTCATTTTCATCAAAATCTGCAAAAAACAAGATATATAAATATTATCTATTTAGTTGTATTGTGATAATATGAATAAATTCTTCATTTTTTTCTCGCTTTTGTTAGTTTTTGGTTTAGGGTTTTCTGATTCAATGTCTTTGAATGCAAGCATAGTAAATGCATCAAACCTGACGGTAAATTTACCATATGCGAATATTTCCGTGTATAACACTTCTTTTCAAAATGGGCCAAGCTATACTTTGTTAAATTCTACAATTGCCGATGAGAATGGAACATTCATACTTAATTTTGATTATGGGCAGGCAGATATTCTTAAATTTGAAATCTTTCTTAATGGCAGTGATAAAATTATTGCAGGAAGCCCGCCAATAACCGTTCCAGCACAGGAACTTTCATCAACTTTTTCAACATTGAATAATCTAAATCTTGATATTGGTCTTGTTGAAGCAGGAACAATATTTTTAAATGCAACAAACAGTTCTGGTGAGCCTACTAATTTTTCGTATATGGTAATGGATGGAAATTCAGAACTTATCTCCTCAGGAGATAATATAGAAAATGCCACTATTAATCTTGTTGCAAACCAAAATTATACATTGAATTATTATTATTTTCCTGCAACAGGCCAGGGCACACTGCCACAAAATGATATTATTTATTCAACTAATTTAACAGATGATCTTACAACTATCGGTGGTCAAAGAGTGTTTGTCAAAGAGCTAAATCTTACCCAAAATAATATTGGCGTAACAGGTTATATAAATGCAACCGGAAATACCTCTGCTGTCAATATATCAAGGGTCGTATTCTATCCAACAACCAACAACGAGGCATATACTGGTCCAAATTCTGGAATTGTAGATTTAATCTCTGCTATGGGTCCATATGCAAGTTCAGCAGGTTATGGATATAACACTACAACAAATAATTATTCTACTGCAGTTCCAGGTTCTGCGGTAGGTGTTGATTATTTAATGGCAGTATTTGGAAAAGATGAAACAGGAGAAACCGGTGGATATGATAATTACGGTGCTTTCCAGATGGTAACTGCTTATGAAAGCGCTATTGCGATTAATTTCACATTAAGACCTTTAATTGGAGCAGATATTCGTCAATCCGCCACTTTTTCAGGAGGAGAAATTAATTCTTCAAAACTATCAATTACCTTTGTAAATTCATCAGGAGATATGGTAAATCCAGGTGGAATGATAAAAATAAATGTTTCAGATTATAATGAAACCAGTTCTTTTAATTATTTAATTAATGTGGAAGCTAACACTTCAGGTTATTTTATATTGCCAATAGCAAATAATACAAATTTTACATACGAGGTTTTTGCAGGTGGCTATGCGCCAAAAAAAGGCCAATTTAATTCCTTAACAACATCTAATTCTTCACTAAATATTACCCTTACCCAAATGGAAATGTCAACCCCAGACGGTGAAACAATGCTTCCAGAGATTTATTTCTATCCGCAAAATGATTTGACTACCGGGGCAAGCTGCGATATCCCTGATCCATCAGTAAATTGTATTTATCTTACAAGAATGGACATGTCAGAACAGTCTTCTTTTAGCCCGTTTGCATTTACCCTTACAGGTTTTAATCCAAACGTGCTTATCTATGTAAATAGCGTTTATGTTTATTTAATAAATGTTGATCTGCTCGCAAGTGGTCCGCCAAATGCAGAATTTGATGGATCTTCAACAGATGTAATTTCAGGTTCTTCAATGGAACAAGCAAGAAGAGTTGGAAGTTTTGCGCCAAAAGTTTATAATCATGCATATGTAGGTTTTGGTCTTGATTCAAGAGCAGATATGGCGCAGCCAGTAAATGCATTATTTACAGAATTATATGGGGCGTATTCTGATTCATGGTCGCCAGTTTGGAATAATACTGCTGGTTCTGGTGATGAAAATGCTTCAAGTATTCCAGCATATTATGAGGATTATTATGATACAAATTTACTTCTCAATAGGACTGCAGGAGGTTTTCCATGTAATTCAACAAATATGTCAAAAACATGTTATTTAGATACAACTGATAAAATCATGTGGGTTAAAATACCTCACTTTTCAGGAGGAAAGCTTGAAGCAAGCTTAACTTATACTTCCTCTTCTTCAACCTCAACTTCTTCTTCAAAATCCAAAGGAACAATTGATTTAACATACGAATTTAATTGTTCTAATGGAAATATGCTCGTTTATGCAAAAGAAAAAGGAGAAGATTTATCAGATGTGGAAGTAATTCTTTTAGGAACTTCAACATATTATAGCGATACGCAAACAACTAATTCAGATGGAATCGCAGAATACTCTATTGCAAAAGACGGCGAATATAAATTAATTGCGACAAAAGATAATTATTTCTCACAATCCGTCGTAGGAATTAGCATAAATCTGTGCACATTAGTTGAAACAGCGCCAATAATAGAAGAAACAGAAGAAAGCTCTATTGTAACTGAAGAATCAGAGGTGTCTGTTGTTGCCCAAGAAGAACAAGAAGTGATTTCAGAAGAAGAAACCAAGCTTAGTGCAGAAATTGCAATTGAGAGCGCATTGCTTCAAATAGATGTTGCAGATAAACAAGGAAAAATTACAGCAGATGCAAAAAAAATCCTAGAGGATGCAAAATTAGCGTTTCAAAATGCTGATTATCTCTCTGCAAAAGAATTGGCAGTGTATTCAGTATCATTGATAACTGAACCCAAGGCTAAGCAAGAAATAGATACAGAACAATCAACGACGACAATAGATGATAAAAAAACACAGGATAATACGCTTTGGTATGCCATAGGAGCAATAATTATTATTGTGGTTCTAGCAGGCCTATACTATTTTTTAAAAGGAAAAGGGTCTGGTAATCATAAGGATTACAAAAAATAATTCTATTTTTTTATTTTTTTAATAAACAAAATAAAAAATTAAATTAATTCAGAATGCGGAAACATCCTTTCGCAAAAATAGCACTTGTATTTTCCATTTCCATTAGAATTAAACCTGGTTTTAAAGTCTCCTGCATTCAAATCATTTGTCATGCAGTTTGGGTTTGGGCATTTTGCAATTGATTTTAACTCTTCTGGTAATTTTACCTGATGCTTGTCTGCAACTGTTGAATTTTTTATTATATTTATTGTTGCGTTTGGTGACACAAGTGCAACTTTATTTACAAGGTCGTCTTTTACGTATATACCTGCAATTTTTACAATATCTTTTTTCCCTTTTCTTTTGCTTGAAACATTCATTACAAGTGCAACAAGATGAGGATAATCAGCGCCTATTCCTAAAAGGTCAAGCACCTTTTTCCCTTTTCCTGCTTCAATATGGTCTATTACAGTTCCATTTTCAATCATTTCAACCTTTAACATAAAAAACACCTTCAATGCCTGAAAACATAATCAATTATCGCCATTCTTGTTGGCACTCCGTTTTTTGACTGCTCGAAATATTTTGCGTATGGAGTATGGTCTATTTCTAAATCAACTTCCCCGACTTTTGGGAGAGGATGCATTATTGCAAGATCATCTTTTGCGCCTTTAAGGTTTTCCATTTTTATTGCAAATTTCTTTTGAACGCTCATTGCTTCATACGGATCTGCAAACCTTTCTTTTTGTATTCTGCACGCATATAAGATGTCTATTCCTTCTACATCCATTACAGAATCTTCTTCTATTTTTGCATCAAATTTTTCCTTTACTTCTTCAATCAAGTCTTTGCTCATTTCAAGCCCATACGGAGCGGTTAATTTTATTTTAGCGCCAAACATTGAAAGCACATAAACCAAAGATTGCATTGTTCTTGCATGCTTTAAATCTCCAACCAGATTTACATTCAGGCCCTTGAATTTTCCTTTTAGTTTTTTAATTGTATATAAATCTAATAGTGATTGCGTTGGATGCTGGTTTCCACCATCCCCCCCATTTATCACAGGGGAATTTGCAACTTCTGCTGCAAGCCTTGCAGATCCTTCTTTTGCATGCCTTATTACTATTAAGTCAGCATAACCATCTATATTTTTTATCGTATCTGTAAAGCTTTCTCCTTTTTTTAGAGAGCTCCATTCTCCGAAAAAGTCGATATATTTCATTCCAAGCCTTGATATTGCGGTTTGGAAAGACATTTTAGTCCTTGTAGAAGGCTCAAAAAATAGTGTTGCCCCAACTTTTGCAGAATGCATTTCCTGACCGATATTTTTCTCCATTTTTTCTGCAGAAATTAAAATATCCTCTATTTGCTCCTTTTTCAAATCTTTTATAGAAATAATATCCATATCCACACCAAATGGTGAGAATCAGCCCACCTTTTGATTATATAATAATAACTATTTAAAAACTGATTTTTTTCATGCTAAAAATATCAAATGGAAAGCGCCCAAAGCCTTATTTCTGTTTTTTTGCCATCAACAAACTTATTTATTTATATATTATATCATTTTAATTTATTTTATTGGTTAGTATGGGAATTTTTGGGCTTTCAGTTGATCAGAGAAGAATCATAGTAGTTGTTATGCTTACAGTGCTTATTTCTTCATTAGACCAGACCATTGTTGCAACAGCAATGCCGACTATAATTTCAGATCTTGGAGGCCTTGAAATGATGGGCCTTGTTTTTGCAGCTTATATGTCTGCTTCTATAATTACAATAACTATAAGCGGAAAGCTAGGAGATATTTTTGGAAGAAAAAAACTCTATATTTTTGGGATTTTGCTTTTTACAATAGGCTCTTTTCTTTGCTGATTTTCACAAAATATGATAATGCTAAATTCATTTAGGGCAATCCAAGGCTTTGGCGCTGGAATTTTTATCGTGCTCTCAATGGCAATGATGGGGGATATGTTTCCTCCAAAAGAAAGGGGAAAATGGATAAGCCTTATAGTTGCGGTTTATGGAATTGCATCAATTTTTGGTCCAATGCTCGGAGCAGTCATTACAGAATCTTTTGGATGGAGATGGGTTTTTTATGTCAATGTTCCAGTAGGGATCCTTACAATCTGGCAATTTAACAGGACTCCATACAAGCAAAAAATACTCGGGAACGTAAAAATAGACTATCTTGGATGCGCGTTATTTGCTCTTTTTGCAGTATTTTTTATGATGTATACAGAAATGGGGCTCTGGCCAATAACTTCAAAAATGCTTTTAGTCCTTGCATTCGTAGTAATCTCATTGTTTTTATTTATAAGGCAGGAAAACAAGGCAAAAGAAGCAATTCTTCCCCCCTATCTTTTTAGAAATAAAGTATTTATCATTTCAATTATCTGTTGTGCAATATTGAGTGCTGCATTATTTGGAATAATTGCTTTTGTGCCCCAATATGTGCAAGTGATTCTTGGAGGAGGCGCAATGGATGCAGGAAAAGCCCTTACTCCTCTAATGCTTTCTGCAGTCATTTCTGCAATTATTGCAGGTCAAATTACATCAAGGACAGGAAAATACAAATTAGTTGGTTTAGTTGCAACAGCACTTGTATGCATAGGGGTGTATCTTCTTGCAACCGTTGGTGTAGATACAACTTATAACGAGATTTTAATCGCCCTTTTTATACTTGGAATAGGGCTTGGGCCGCAAAATTATCTTTACACACTGATGGTTCAAAATGCATTTGACAATTCAAAAGTGGGGGTTGCAACCTCAGGAATAACATTTTTTCGAAATCTTGGCGCAGCGTTTGGAGTTTCAATGCTTGGCGCAGTAATAAATCTTTCAGGCGGGGTTTCAGTTATTACAACAGAAGCAGATAAATATTTATACATCCACGGAATTCAAACCGCATTTTTATTTTGTTTTGCATTATCCCTTCTTTGTCTCTTATTATTTTTCAAAGTAAAAGAAATCCCTCTAAGAACTTCAAACAAGACAAAGGTTTCCTTGGAATAAATAACTTATCCGTAAATTGCCTTATAAGTAAGTATCAATGTCAAAACTTTTGCACAAAATACTATTATCCATATTTTCAAAGGCTCTATTTTTACAATCTGCATAAATGCAAGCCCAAGCTCATCTGGAAGAGGAGAGCCGAATAAAAAAAATCCGATAAATGAAAATATAAAATCCTGCTTTCCAAATCTTTTTCTTATTTTTTTAATCAGCCCTGCTGCATTTTTTTC
>CAZLIX010000006.1:937-20364 GCA_964559795.1 Microcaldota archaeon | reverse complement strand
TATTCAGGTAATTTTTTTAGTTTTCCAAAGGCAAAATCTTTTGAGCCTCCGCCAGAGCCCCCGTATTTTGAAGTCAATTCGTCTAAAAATTCTTTTGCGCCTTTTTTTGAATCTTTTGAAAAGCATATTATTGATCCTTCTTTATTTATCAGCGCAATTGGCATATTGGCTTTTTGGCCTGCAATTGAAGCGATCAGGCGCATAATAGTCAAATCATAATCTAATAAATGAATTTGTTTTTTTGAGGATATTATTTTTTCTGACTCTTCTTTTGCAACCGCAGATTTTAATTGTTCTATTTCTTTTTTCTGTTCTTTCCATTCTTCAAAAAAACGCTCTACTGTTCTTTTTAAATCCTCTTCAGAAACGCTTAAAACTGCGCAGGATTCTTTTAGCATTTTTTCTTTTTTTTGAATATATCTTATTGCAACATCTGCGCATTTGTATTCTATTCTTTCTATTCCATCCTGCACCCCTTCTCTTTTGATTATTTTAAAACATCCTATTTCTCCTGTAAAATTTAGCATATGGTGAGTTCCTCCACAGGCTTCAACATCTACATCCCCTATTTTAGTGATCCTTAATTCTTTTCCTGGAACCGCGCCGCCTTGATATAACCTAAAGCCATATTTTTTTTCAGCAATATCTCTTTGCAAGATCTCAGTTTCTATCTTAATATTTTGAAGTATGTAGCGATTAACCTGCAACTCTATTTCATTTAATTCGTCCTCGCTTATTTTTTTATAATGGGTGACATCAAGATGCGCTTTTTCTTCTGATTTAAAAGAACCCCCCTGCCAAATATGATTTCCTAAAACTTTCCTGCATGCAGCATTTAAAAGATGGGCGGCAGTGTGGTGCCTTGTAATTGTCTTTCTTCTTTCAAGATCAACAATCCCTTTTACTTTCTGGCCTATTTTAAATTTTGAAATTTCTTCCATTTGATGCAAAATAACCCCGCAATGGTTTACAACGGTTTTTACTTTTGAGTTGTTGATTAGCCCATTGTCCCAAACTTGCCCTCCGCTTTCAGGATAAAACGCAGACTTATCCAAGATAAGATAGTCTTCGATTATCCCTAAAATTTCGCCTTCAAATTCACTGGTGGATTCATAATAAAGCTTTTTTGTTTTTGGGTATTTTGATGTATCGAATTCTTTTTCAGGAGCTTTTTCTTCTCCTTCGTTATGTTGGATTAGATTATAGAAATTTTTTGGAACATCTAATTTAACATTCTGTTTTTTGGCCTCTTCGATCACAGACTCTGGAGCGATTCCTTCACTTTTATATAATGTTATAAAATCATTTTGCGTTATTTTTCCCTTTTTTAAAATTGAACTTATTCTTCCTTTTGCCTTTTCTTTTGTTTGAAGATATTTTCTTTTTTCTTCTGTAATTACATCAATTGTTGTCTGAACGCCTTCTTTTAGATGAGGAAATATTTCATTTCTTTCTTTTGCGTGGGTTTCGATTATTTTTTCAAAATCTAATTGGAATTTAAATTCCTCCTCAAAGCCAAATACCCTTCTTAAAATCATTCTAAGATTATAGCCTCCTCCGGCATTGCTTGGAAGAAGCCCATCAGTACATGAAAATAAAATTGTAAGGGTATGATCCGCGCATGCGTATAGGGATTGCATTGGCCTTAAAGAATCCAAAAATTCAACGCCTAGCTTTTTTTCTATTTTTTTCTTTTCTTCTTCCAAATCAACCTCATCTGCATTTAATGTTCCTGAATAGTGCGCATATTCAAGGTATCTGTTTTCATCAATAGAAATGCCTGTTTGCTTTTTCATCTCTTCGATTACTTTTCTAAAAGAAATTTCATATGCCGTAGGGGTTCCTTGACTTATCCAGGGAAACCTTTCAAGGCCTGCTCCCATATCAATTACTTTTGTTTTTAGTTCTCTTTTTATGTTTCCAACTACTTCATATTGCATAAAAACGCAATTTCCAAGCTCTAAACCTTCTAAAAAATATTCAATGCACGGGCCAAAATTTCCTCCTCCTGCCCAAACATCTTCAATAAATACTAATTTTTCAATAGGAATCCCGAACTCTTTCATAAACCCTATATCATGTGCCAACGCTTCGTCTTTCCAGTAAAATAAGCCTGTTTCTTTTGTATTAAATGCGTGCTGGCCGATCATTACAAAATTGGTATAATGTCTCCCGCTTACTCCTACATTGCTTATATCTGGAAACCTTATGCATGGCTGCGGGACGATTAATGGGTTTGCAGGAGGTGGAAGTTCTCCTGATACTACATAAGGCTGAAAATCATTTATTGATGCAACTGTAAAATATAAATCATCCCTCCATCTTGCAACTGTTGGATACGGCTTTATAGTAGTGTGCCCGTTTTTTTTAAAATAAGACTCTATTTTTTTCCATGAATCCTGGTATTCATATTTTCTTTTACATGGAGATTTGCCAATAAACTGATAGCCTATGCATGATGCATCAGCACAATATTCTCTTTCTACTTGCGCCCAGAAAAACCTTTTGCATTTTTTGCATTGTTGCCTTAAAAATCCATTTTGTTTTAGAATATCGATATCATAATGTTTTTTCCAGTCTTTTGTGAATTCTGATCTTAATTGATTTTTATCTACGTCCATAGGGTTTCTTTTATTTGATTAAACTTTTAAATTAATCTTAACATAGTTATTAATAAAATTATTTACGGGCCCATAGCTCAGCTTGGTAGAGCGCTGGACTCTTAGTAAATTTCTAGGGGAAATCCAGGTGTCGAGGGTTCAAAATACAAGCCTTTGAATTCATGCCACAAAATATGGGCAAAGGCTGTGCTTACCCAAAACCCAATGCAGCTTTAAATTGCAAAATAGGTTGGTGAAAATCCCTCTGGGCCCGTTTTAATTATTTAAACCATCTTAAAATCAGCATAATAAATGCAACAATTTCCATTTTTCTAATTGCAACTATTCTTTTAAAGGCCAATAATCTGTCAAGATTTTTCCTCATATCAAGCGCATTTCTTATAAACTGTGATATTTCGAATTTTATTTTCTCGAATTTCTTTTTTACCGCAAACCTTAATTTTTCAACTTTGTATTCAAATGATGTTATTAATTTTTGAAGTTTTATCTTAGTGTTAATCAACACCCAATTATTTCCAATCTTTTCTTTTATTTTTTCAATATTCTCCTGCAATTTGAAAATTTCATTGACCTTAATGATAAATTCTCTTATATCACTTTTTAGTTTATTATTTAATTTTTCAATTGTAATCACGAATTCTTTTATTTTTTCTTTTCCAAGTTTTAATTCCTTTGATAGGAATGTTTCAAACATTTTAGATTTTGAAGTTTTGATTTGCTTTTCGCCTTTTATTTCTTTTGGTTCTGAGTGTTTTTTAAGAGGAGAAATTATATATTCTTTTTTGGTTTTTTTGTCATCTTCTACTTTTTGTCTTTTCAAACTATTAAATTTTATTTGGTCTTCTTTTGATTTTTTTATTTTTTCTTTTTCCTGGCTTTCTTTAAGTTTGGTATTATTTACAGGTTTTGCTTTCGCAGGAATTTTATTATTTACAACTCTTCTTGCCTTGTATTCTTCTCCATCAACAAACCCATACATTGCTCCGTAAAGTTTTCTAAATACAGGATCCATTATACATCTTAAAATAGGGTTTTCTTCTTCGGTTAACTTAGTATTAGAGACCAGTGTAAATGAAATTTTTTTTGTTATTTTTTCTTTAATTTTTATATTATGCCCTAAAAGTTCATTATTTTTTATAATATTTTCATTAGAGATATTTCCAAAATTTTGAATATTTTGCTGGCCAGTAAAATAACTAACAGTATTTTCTACCTGAGTATTAGAATTTGTGGCTATTGTTTTTTGTGCAATAGAATCAAACTCTGTACTAATTTGCTCAAGTACTTTTTGCCTATCAAGTGGCACATAATCCACATAATCATTATACAAAATTCCAATTTTATTTTTTTTATTAAAATCAAAAATGATTAATTCTGTTTTTTCCTCTGCTTTGTTAGAAATTTTAATAGTTTCACTTCCGTTCCATAAATCATTTTTAAAATGTATCTCTATATCTTTTCCTTTTGGAATGGTAGATTTTCCAGAGCACGAAAGGCATTCTTGTATTTCGGGTATTTGTTTTATTATTTTTCCAGAATTTATATCTATTTCTTCTTTAAGTTTATCTCCAAGCTTGCTATCATCTTGTAATTTAATTTGCCTGTACCTATTTATTCCAAATTGGTCAAGCCCAAGAAAAGTTTCTCCTACAACCGCAAAGCATCCATTTTCATAGAATTGTATGTTTGTATATTCTTTTCCATCTAAAATTATTTTGCTAAGATATTCTCTTCCAGACAGATCTTTTGATATTTCAAAAACGACCTCTTTTCCTTTCTTTGTCTTGTGGGTATAGCTTGTTTGATTTTCATTTGGGATTCCTGATTTTATCCCCTCAAATGCAGTTTTATTATCATCTAGATATATCCTTAGCATATCTTTTAAGTTAGGAAGCAGTATATCAAGCATCGGGGTTTTTCCTACAAATATCTCTTTCATTTTTTGAGTATATAGAATAACTTTAGGTTTTATTTTGCTAGAACCAGACATTCCAATTTATTTAGTAAGATGTATTTAAATTACTTGTTTTTGATTTTTTTAATACGAATAAAAAAAGAGAATAAAATTAAAAAATCGGCCTTTTGCTTAAAAGATTTGGAAGAGATAATCTTTCAAAAGGCATTCCTTTTGTTTTTTCTTTTATTAGGCAAACTAAATTCTCTTGGCTTGTTTTTTCCTCTTTTCCTGTTTCCCTTATTCTTACTGTCAATAAGTTTTCATCTACTTCATTTTTTCCGATAACAACAGTATATGGGATCCAATTTTTTTCAGCTTCCCTTATTTTTTTTCCAAGGCTTTCTTCCCGGTCATCTAGATCTACCCTTACATTATCTTTTTCAAAGCCTTCCATAAGTTTTAAGCAATAATCCAATTGATCCATGCTTACTGGAATTATTCTTATTTGTGTTGGGCATACCCATAGTGGAAGAAGCGCTTTTTCTCCTTTTTTCATCTTAGAAGCCTCATTTTCCAAAAGTGCATAAATTACACGTTCAATGCTTCCTGAAATTGATGCGTGAAGAATTAGTGGCCTTTTCTTTTCTCCTTTTTCATCTATATAATTTATATCGTAGGTATCTGCATTCTCAACATCAATCTGAACAGTTGTAAGGGTACTTGCTTTATTCATATTATCTATGAAATTAAACTCGAATTTAGTTACAAAATAAGCATATCTTTTTGGAAAAAGCTCTACCATAACTGGTTTTCCTATTCTTTTTACAAGTTTTTTATACCACTCTTTGTTTTCATTATAAAATTCTGTTAAAATTCTAAATGCAACCTCTTGTTTTAAATTAAGCATGTCCATCCATGAAAGCCCAAGGTTAAGTTCTTGTTCAAATGCTTCTTGTGCCTGACTTATATCAGCACAAATTGTGTGCATATCTGGCATTGTAAATGACCTTAACCTTTTAAGCCCTGCAAGCTCTCCTCCCTGTTCTCTTCTAAAACTATAATGGGTCAATTCATACATTTTAATTGGAAGATGCTTATAGCTCATAACCATATCATGCGACATTAAAAATTGGCCAAAACAAGCAGCAAATCTTAAAAAAAGCTTTTTTTCATCGCTTAATACAGTATATTGTCTTGCAGGAAAGCGATTTAAGTATTTTTTTAGTGTTGGATGCTCAAAATCATACATTATGGGAGTTTCAACTTCCATTGCGCCAAAACCAATACAAATATCATCTATTTTTCTTTCAAGAAGCTTTTTTATTAGTCTCCCATTTGGATAAAACCTAAAATTTCCAGAATCAGAACCGGGCTCGTAATCTACTAATTTTTGCTCTTTCATTAGTTTTATATGAGGGGGTTCTGTTTCATATGATCGTACTTTTTTTGTTTCGTATTCCACTAATTTTTTTAATTCTGGATGATTTTTATAATTAAATTTATCGCAGTCAATTAATTCCCCTTCCAAAGTTAAAATGCAAAATCTGCTTTTCATATCCTCTTCTTCTTTAAGGCTTTGTGAAAATTCCTCTTTTTTTTCTGCCTTAATTTCCCCATTATCCCCTTCTGCTTTAAGTTCTCTTGAAAGTTCTGATAATGGATGGCCTTTGCATTTTAAAGTATAGCCTTTATACCAGCCAAATGGAGAATGGTCTGAATTAAATTCTTCTTTTTTTAACAGTTCTTCGGTCTTTTGGATTACCTTTAAAGCGACCCTTGGCGCAGACGGCTTTGAAGTCAAATGAACAAGCGGATATAAAAGAATATTTTTTGTTTTTACTTTGTCTGAAATTTCTTTTATGGAGTTTTTTAAGGAATTTGAAGCATAGTCTATATCTTCATCCCCTTGTTCTACTGCTGTGAATACCACTAAAACCTCTTCACATCTCTTTTTTCCGTTTTCTTTTATTTCTTCTGCATCAGGAATTGCTTTTTTTAGTGCTTCGACTTCGATATAATCTGCATGGATTGCAAGAATTCTCATAAATAACACTCTCTTTGATAAAAGTATTGATTAAAAAAAGATAAAAATAGGATTGTTTTTGCATATTTATTTTTTTTTATCAGCATATTTGAAAATTTCATTATCCTTATATTTTTTTACATAATTTTTAATAAATTTCAAAAATACCAGTGGCCTTCCGATAATTAGCTTTTTTTCCTTCCATTTTCCTCCAAAACCAAGGTTCATTAAAAGTATATCGTCATTTTTTCCTGCCTTTTCGAAATAAATTATTCCAGATTTTGAATCAAATGCACCGACAGAATCAAACATTCCTGCAAGGTATGATGCTGCGTAATCATTTAGATATTTGAATCTTTCACACTGTTCAAATTCAATATCTTTGAAAAATTTCCTATATGCCGTATGGTAAAAATAAACCCTGTTTTCATCTGTTAAAAGTTTTTCAGGAGGGATAATTTTTTTATCTAGTATTTCTTTGGAAAATAATGCGATGTCTAAATCCTCTCCGTAAATTCCGATTCCTTCCCTGGTTTTTCTTTTTCTCCAAAAGCCGATTATATATGATAATTCGGGATCAAGTTTTATTTTCAAAATATCACTCTTTAAATATTCTGGGTCTTTTTATTTTTTTGCTCAAGCCTTATTATTTTAGGCTTTATATTCTGCTTTGCTGTTGATTCTTCTTTTGCCATATTATTTATTTCAGAATATAAGAAAATATCTTTTTGCACTGAAACCCATTCTGCAACTTTTTTTGAAAGCTCACATTTTGAAAATATTTTTGCTATTTGTTCTTTGTCTTTTTCGGAAAAGGGGTCTTTTTTATCCATAATGCGCATATTTGCATTATCTAAGATTTTAGCAAGTGAATCTATCTCCTCTTTTTTTGGTGAACCTGTGTTTATTGCACTCAAAAGCCCTCTTGATAAAATGATATTTCTCTGGTTTGTTTTGGAAAGCAGATGCTCTAAAAGCATTTCATCTGAAGCTGTAAGCTTTCCTTTTACTGCTTTTAATATCCTTTTTGAAAAATCTGAGAATGATTTTAAAATACTCATCCGAATCAAATATTTTTAGGATTAAAGCTTTTTATAGCTTTCTTTTGGAATTAAAAATCAAACAAATTTTTTTGGCTCTGTTTTTGTTCTTTTTTTTGTTCGAATGATAGTTCCCCAAAAATACCATCATAACCTGGAACCCAATAAATCCTGCCCGTATTTACAAGACTTATTGCTTTTGCAATTTTCTCATCTGTTGCAAGAAATAATTTCTCTTTTTCTGCCTCATAGACTGCAAATTCAGAGCCAAAATAACGAACTAATTTGAAATATTCTTCATTGACCTTTTTTGAAGTTTCAGGTTTTTTTAATACTTTTGAAATTAAAATAGTTAGCGGAACTATTTTAGTCGAATCAATTGAATTTTTAGGTTTAAAGCAGTATTCCCTATCTGCAAGCTCATAAACCCTATTCATTACCCCTATTGTTAAAGGTTTCCTACATACTGGGCAGATATTTTTATATGCCTTAGACTGGCTTGGTGAAAAAATTATTTTACAGTCTCTATGCCCGTCATAATGATATTTTCCTTCTTCTGGATAAAATTCGTAAGTTTTTTCAAATCCGTTTTTTGTTTTTATTGCATTTATTAAAGAAAGATATGTGCATTCTTTTAAATTGAAAACATTTGCCTCTCTTCCAATTTTTTGAGGGCTATGGGAATCGCTATTTGACACAAGAGAATATTTATCTAATTGGCTTAGCATCCAATTCATTTCCAGATCAGAACTAAGGCCTGTTTCAAGAGCATATATATTTTTTATTTGGTCTTCAAAAGCATCTTCAATTGAATTTACTCCTGACTTTGAACCAAATAAGGAAAACCACGGGGTCCATATATGTGCGGGTATTATGAATATATCTTTTGAAATTTTCATTAAAATTTCAATAAAATGCGCAGGCTGCATTGAAAGTATTGGCCTCCCGTCATAATCAAGCCGCGCATACTTTCCAAGCTCATCATTTATCTGCGAGGTTACTTCAAGTGATGGTGAAAGGATTACGAGATGAATCCTTTTTGACTCATTTTTAAACTTATAAAAAAGCGCTATTTCTCCACTTAAAATAAATACCTGCCCTTTGTATTCATATAAGCCGTTTTTAAGATCTTTTAAATTGGATTTTAATTCTAAAAACCATTTTGGGTGGGTTATATCGCCAGTTGCAAGAATATTAATCCCTTTGATTTTCCCCCATTCTGATAGTCCTTCAAGATCACAATTTTTACTTGTTGCTCGGGCGTATTTTGAATGGATATGAAGGTCTGCAATTATTTTCATTAAAAGAAATATGGAAAGTAAGATTATTTATTGTTTTATTTTTACAAAATAAGATTTTTTGTTGCGTATTTTATACCAAAAAAAAGGGTTTCGTGAGGTGTTGAAATTTGCGATAAATCAATTTTTGATTCAGAACCAAAAGAATTTTTAAAATTGCAACAATCCGGTTTTTGTATGGCGCTAACTATTTCTTTTTGAATTAGGGCTGTTTTTGAAATTTTTACCCCTTCTAAATGCTTTTTCTGCTCTTCAAGTTCTTTGAATACTGCCATTTATACACCATACACATCTTACTACTATTTATCAAACAATATTTAAACCTATCATTTAGATATGAACTATCAAGCCTTAAATAGTTTTTCTTTGAAACTTAAATATGGATTATTCTGATATCCGGTTGTTGCTTGCAAAAAAAGAGTATAAAACAGCAGGAAAATTAATAGATTCCCTATTATGCAAAAATAAGGAAAGCCATTATTTATGGTACCTTCGCGGAGCAGCGTCGCTTGGGGCAAAAAACTATGATTCTGCCTTAGAGGATTTTGAAAGGGCTTTATCTATAAAAAAAGAATTTGAATATTTAAGGGCAACGGGAATAACATATTTTGAAAAATTAGATTTTGAAGCAGCATTAGAAGAATTTGAAAATGCGCTAAAGATAAAAAAAGACTCTGAAATTTATTTTTATATGTCAATATGCTGTATGTTTCTTGAAGATCCAAGATCAAAAGATTTTATGGAAACCGCATATTTTAATAACAAGAAAAAAACAAAAAATCTTCTCGCCTCATTTTATAATTCAGTTCTAAAAGACAGCTGGGAATTGAATGACTTGCAAAAAAAAGAATTAAAAAAAATAATAGAAAAAATAGAATAAGGATTACTCTTCTTCATCGAATTCTTCGTCTTCCCAATCTTCATCTTCGTCATCGTAGGACTCGTCGTCATCAGTATCGTCGTCCCCAAATTTAAAGTTTCTCATAAGACACAACCTCCTAAAAATCTCTTTGCGCATATAAGGAATAGAAAGGATTAAAATACTATCCCCCCACTTTCCTTATTTACCCGTTGAATCAGTTTATGGGCACATAGCTCAACGGTAGAGCGTCCGCCTTGCACGCGGGAGGCTGGGGGTTCAATCACGCTTTTGACTAATATATTTCTCATGGCAAAAGCTGTGTTCCAAAAACCATTGGGGCAAAACTCATGCTTTTGGTTTGAACAAATCCCTCTGTGTCCATATTTTTATTTTAAATCTTTTATCTTGATAGAGGCTGATTTTTAAATTATCCTAATCCAAACTTATTCCAATGGACAAAAAATATATATTCCAAATAATTTTTGCAATAATAATTACTGTAATTGTTTTGCTATATGGAAATCAAGTTGAAAAGTATGCAGCTTATGGATATATCGGGGTATTTATAATCTCATTAATATCTTCTGCAACAATAATTATTCCTGCTCCTGGATGGATTGCAGTGCTTGAGCTTGGAAAATACCTAGATCCTGTGTTTTTAGGCCTTGCTGCAGGAATTGGAAGCGCAATTGGAGAAATGACAGGATATTTTGCCGGTTCTGGGATAGTTGGAATACTTGGAAAAGACAAAAAGATAATAGAAAGGCATAAGGAATTTATAAAAAAATATGATATATTTGCGATATTTTTACTTGCGTTTATACCAAACCCTGCATTTGATTTTGCAGGCCTTGCTGCAGGGGCTATACGAATGGATATAAAAAAATTTATAATTTTTTGCGCTATTGGAAAGGCATTGCGATTCTTTTTAATCGCGTATATGGGATTTTATTCTTTAAGCTTTTTTGGATGATTATTTATTGATTAATTCAAATGAATAATTTTCAGGATTATATTTTGCAAGGGTAATTGTTTCTCCTCCTCTGCTCCACGGATAAATTAAATTGTTTTCAAGCAAAATGGAATTAACTTTTTCAAGCACCCTTTCTTCTCTATCTAAGATGAAAATATGGTGATTGCCATCCCGTTTTCCAACGCCAAGAACATGGCCCCCATGATCAAAACCTGCATATTCAACAGAAGCAACTGCTGTTCTTGAAAGCTCTTTTGAACTGCTATTATTTAAAATCCGGTCGAAATCAAATGTAACACAGAATGCCTCGTTTGGCAAAAGGCCAAAAATAACTCTTGGATCGTTTAATCTTCCAAGCCTATATGGATCATAAACAAAAATTGTGTGTGAATACTGTGTATCAAAAGTCCTTTCTTCTGCTAAAGCATAATTAAACAGACTTTTAACCCCGTATTCTAGCGTTAATTTTACGCGGTCAAAGATTGGGCAGGGATAAAAATCGCTGTCAAAAATCCATTCTATATTTGGCTCAGGTTCCCATAAAATAAGAGCAGGAAGTATATTTTTATCATTTAGTTTAAGCCTTGCTGCGGTTGCCTGCATAATTGCATTATCGCGAACCCTAGAATAATCATCTTCTTTTTTTGCAATTGAAGGATGAATAGAGGTTAAAATCCTTAATAATTCTGGGGTTAAATCATTTTTTTTCATTTTTCCATTATGATATTCATATGCAGCAGTAACTGCTCCGCATTTTGAATGCCCAAAAACAATTTTGCATCCATTATCTTTAACATTAGAAAAAACATGGCCGCTTATTACAATATTTCCTGCTGTACGCTCTGAAACTATCGAAAGCCTTAAAGATGAGTATAAATCGCAAAAAACACTTCTTGCATCAGTGCATTCTTTTGCTCCGACATCATATTTTCCGCTTATTTGCGTTATTTTATCATGATTTGGATTATTATTCCATTTATCAATTGTTTTTCTTGTGATTTTGTTACCTTCTTCTAAATAGTTTAAAACATCACAAATAGGAACGACCTGTTTTAATGCTATTTTTTTACTAAGCAAATTAAATAAAGAATTATCTTTTCTCCATTTAGCTACTTCTAATTGCTTGTGAGTTAGACTTACCATAATAAAAGCCTCTAATAGTTAAAAATATTCTTATTAATACATTTTAAATAACTTCCCAAAATGCAAATAAACCCAATTGCCAAAATCGCAATATGCACGATTCTTTTTTAAAACTTTTTATACATTTTATTATAACGAATAAAAGATCGATTAGGTGAAACTATGCAAATAGAATCAAAAACAATACAAAAACAAATGTTTGGACCAATTTGTAGTATAAACTCTCAAAAGGATCCTGCAATAGAATCAATTATTAAAAAATCTGATGTAAAATTATCAGATATTCAGACTCATTTAATACTTGGAAACAGGGCGTTTAGAAAACATATTGAAACAAATGATATAAATCTTCGAGAACTTTCAGAAAAGGAATCAGATATAATATTATATCTTTGTCAAGACCCAAGAGCGAGCCTTGGAATTGGAATTGACAGTTATATAAATTCTAATATAGCAGTTATATATAACAGAAACAATGCGATTTCATTTGAATCTTCATCAGGAAAAATAAATATGGATGTTCTAGGTGCTATTGGAAAAAACGGGCAAATAAAAGTTCAGATGCATACAAATTGCATCCAGAATGAAAATAATGATGATCTTTTAGATTATTCATATATGCAGGCAAAAAGAGTATTAGAGCAGATTAAAAAAAAGCAGATTATGGCATCTGTTTCTTATTGTCTTTTTGATTGGGAAAATGCTGAGTTATTTTATAGCCACGATAAAATAATCGATTTGATGACGAAAATATTTTTACAAAGAAAAACCGCAGGGCTTGTAGATTTTCAAAGTTTGCAAACAGCATATGCGCATTCTATAATTATTTCAAGCATTAATGATAAGACAAACAGATTGCCGGTTGATCCAAGATCTATTTTTGGACTTGAAAGGCCAAATGAGGCAGTTACAATTACTGCAAATGGGAACATTTCCTCAGAATTTTCAGGTTTTGATAATGAAATGCTTAATTCAATAATATATTCGCTTACAAATTATAACGCGAAAATGATAGTTCTTTTGAATGGAAATGAAGACACTTTGGTAAAATGGAAATCTGAATTAGATTTTTGGCTAGATGGGCTTTATAAAAGCAATGATAAAAAAGAACAGGAAATTGGCCTAGATTACATAAAACAAAAAATTAGGATACAATCATTTTTATTTGATATTGATAGCGCAAAAATAGAAAGCATATGATTTATTTTCTTTCCCCATATGCTTCCAAAAATCTTTCGAATCTTTCAAGATAAGCCTTATGCACAGAAGGCCTTCTTGTTGAAATCACAGACAAAACCATTTCATTTGTGATTACAGGCTCTTTTCCTGAAATTTTTGACCTTAAAAGCTTCATTTTAACCTCCTGGCATAATGAGGAAATATCTGCTCCTGTAAACCCTTCGGTTTTTTTTGAAAATAAGGAAAGGTCTAACCCTTTTGCAAATTTGCCTAAATTAATTTCGAATATTTTTTCTCTGGCAGAATTATCCGGAGGTGAAACATAAAATAGTTTATCAAATCTTCCTGGCCTTAAAATTGCAGGATCAAGATTTTCCGGCTTGTTTGTTGCTGCAACAACAACTACACCGCCTGTTGATTTTATCCCGTCCATCTCCTGCAAAAGCTGGCCAATTAGATCAGAATTTGAAAGATCGCGAGACGGGGTAACAGATTCAATTTCATCAATAAAAATTATTGCTGGCTTGTTTTCACGCGCCCTGTTAAAAGTTTCCCTTAAAATATTAACTGAATTTGAATAGCCTGATTTTGTAAGCTCTGCTCCTGAAATTGAAATGAATGAAGAATTTAACTCATTTGATGCTGCTTTTGCAATCAGTGTTTTACCTGTACCTGGAGGTCCGAAAAGAAGAATTCCCCTGCTTGGTTTTATATTGTATTCTTTTATTAGATCTTCGTGCAGAAGTGGCATTTCAATTGTTTCTAAAAATGCCTGCTTTACCTCTCCAAGCCCTGCAACATCATTCCAGCCAATAATTACTTTTTCTTTTTCAACCAATGCTTCTTTTTCAGGCACTCTTCTTTCAAAATCCATTTTGAATTGCTCAAATTTTTCAAGCTCTGAAATAGAAGTGCTTGGCTTAACATTTGCCAAGACTTTTGAAAGGTGTTTTTGTGTTATTGGAATTACCTTGCCTGCCTTTTTTGCATCAATTGCTGTAAGCCTTACTGCCTCTGAAACTAAATTCCCGATATCTTCTCCTGAAAATCGTTCTGTTTTTCTTGCAAGATAATCATAATCAATATCATCAGAACAGGGAACTTTTAAAAGATGAACTTTAAAAATAAATTTTCTTCCATCAAAATCCGGAAGATGCATATAAATTATTTTATCGAGCCTTCCGGGCCTTAAAAGCGCAGGATCTATTTTATGCGGAACGTTTGTTGCACCAACAACCATTACTGCCTTTTCTGATTTAAACCCGTCCATTTCCTGCAAAAGAACACTTAAAACTCTAGGTCCCACATCATCTGCGCCATAATCAGTCCTTTTTTTTCCAATAGAATCTATTTCATCAAAAAAAAGTATGCATGGGGAATTTTTTCTTGCTGTTGCAAAAAGCTCTGAAATATTTTTTTCGCTTTCTCCATGCCATTGTGATAAAATATCAGAAGATTTGATATAATAAATAGGATAGCCAATTTCCTGGGAAAACGCCCTCATTATCATTGTTTTTCCTGTACCTGGAGGCCCGAAAAGAAGAATTCCAGAAGGGGGTTTAAGACCATATGCATATGCAATCTCCTTATTTTCAAGAGGCATTAAAACAGAGCTTCTAAGCTCTTCTTTTACATCATCATAGTTTCCAACTTCATCTAAGGATTTTGGGCCTTTTCCAAAAGAAAGGTCTTCAAGCCCAAATTTTCCAAAAGTTTTCATTTTGCTTTTTTTGTTTAATTCACTTTCCCTGCTAAATGAAATATTAAAGTATTCAAGCCCTGCAATAATTGAAATTGTTAAAATGGCATATAAAAACATCGACCATTCAAAAACAAATCCGAACGATTTTGAAAGAAAATAGTAAGTAAATGGAACAAAAAACAAAAACAGGCTTGAAATCATTTGAGGGCGGTGTTTTATCCTTCCCGAAAGAAAACTTATTGTATAAAGCGTCACTGCCCATATTATTAATTGGATAAGCCCGCTGTCAAAAAAAAGAATTTTAATTGAATTTGAAAAAATCTTTCCAACCGCATTTCCGAACTGGCCATACGCACTAAAATCCAAAAGTTTTGAAGGAAGGGATAATAAATCTGAAAAGAAAGAAGAAGATGTTGAGGCAGGTTTTGATATTTCAAGAAGGCTTACCGCAGGATAATACTGCTCCATATTTATATAAAAAAATGCGCTTGTTGGCAAAAGCCAGATTGATGACAAAAGAAGTATGAGAAAAACTGAAGGAACTGATATTAAAATGCTTTTTTTAGAACCGAAATATAATGAAAACAGGACCATCCCAAGCATTACAAAACCGCTTAAAAATGAAAGAGGATATGGGGCAAACGGCGCAAAGATAATTACTTCAAGTGCGGAAATTATTTTCCAGTTTTTAAACATTTCAAAAAGAGTCAATGCAACAACTAGTGAAAACACAAGGCCCAAAACAGTTGATTGGAAAAGCATTGCAAAAAATGCAAGAAGAATACTTGTAAATGTTCCAGCATAAGGCTCTTTAAAATAAGCAAGCATTGCGCAAAATAATGCCAATATAGGAACGAGAAATATAGGATAAAACGGCACTGCGCTTAAAATAAAAAGCGCTCCTAGAAAAACCAAAAGGGAACTCCACAATTTCTCGTCCTTTTCAATTATCTGAATATAAGCTTTTACTTTTTGCGACTGTAAAGAAGACTCCAAAATATTATTTGATGTTCTAGTGCCCATTGGATAAGATTATTGAGGTTATATTTAAATAACTTTATTATATCAAATTAACTATGCAATATGATATTAATATTAAAAAGGTAAGGAAAATACAGGATGCAATATGGGGAAATATAAAAGAAACTTTTTTTTATAGAAAAGGATATGGAAAACCTCTTGAAATATTTGGGCATTATGGAGGGGTATTTGAAGCAGGGCCTGAAAAACTTGTGATGCATACTGATGGCGTTGGAACAAAACTTTTAGTTGCACAAAAAATGAAAAAATATGATACTGTTGGGATAGATGCTATTGCAATGTCGGTAAATGATATATTATGCCTTGGGGCAGAACCTATAGCAGGAGTAGATTACATTGCTTTAAGAGAAGAAAATCCGGAAATGATTGAACAGATTGTAAAAGGTCTTGTTAAAGGCGCAAAAGAATGCAGTTGCCCGATAATCGGAGGGGAAACTGCAATTGTAAAGGATATATTGCAAAAAGATGCATTTGATTTGACATTTACAGTAATTGGAAGAATAAAAAAACTAATACTTGGAAATGATATAACAGAGGGAATGGTTTTAATCGGGCTTGAAAGTTCAGGCCTTCATTCAAACGGATATACGCTTGCAAGGAAAATACTTTCTGTTGAAAAATGGGGGGCAGAACTTTTAGAGCCTACAAAAATTTATGTAAAGCCTGTTTTGGAAATGATTGAAAAAACTGATATTTTTGGAATTGCACACATTACAGGAGGATCTTTTTCAAAGCTTACAAGATTAAATAAAAATGTGGAATTTGAAATAGAATTTGAAAAAATTCCAAAAACAAGGCTCTATGAAGAAATAGAAAAAAAGGTTCCAGATATACTTGAAAGATACCAGACATTTAATATGGGGATTGGGATGGTTTTGGTAATTAAAGAAAATGACATTGAAAAAATTTTTGAAATTTCAAAGAGGCACAAATTAAAGGCGTACTTAATTGGAAAAACCAGGCCTGGAAAAGGAGTTTATCTAAAAAAGGATGAAAAAAGGATAAAGCTTTCTTACGAGGATAACTGAACCCTAAATTTTTTTTCTTCTTTATTTTTAATTGCACAAATAAAAATATCGTTTTTTGAACACGGATAAGAAAACTCGATATTTTCCCCTTTTTTTAAATTTTTTCTTTCAAAAGAATAGTTTTCCTTGCCATCAAAATCACTAAAGCTAATAGAATCAAGATTAGTATGGATTTTAATTTTAACAATGGAATTTTGACCTTCTATTTTTTTTATACTTGAAATCCATTTAGACCTAATTTTATAAAACGCATAAATAATAAGAATAAAAAGAATGAAAAGTAATATTTCAATCATTCAAAATCAACTATAGATTTTGATTTTATAACAATCATTCTTATTTTTTCTCTCCTAAGCCTTGATTTTAGCCTAAGATCTTCTGTACCAACAATTGCATTATTCTCTTTTGCATAAAGATATAGCCACTCGTCTACCTTTCCGGCAGAGGGAATTATAAGGATATTCTCTTTGTTTTTTTCGATCAATTTGAGCGCAAACCTTGCCGAAAGACCTGTTTTTCCCTTGATTTTTGAAATAGAATTTAATTCGTTTAATATCCCTTTTGAAATAACAAAAATGATCTTTCCTTCAATTAGATAACGCATTTGCTCAAAAATATCAATAGTATATTTATAAGGAACCAAAAGAAAATTAGTATCAAGAGCTATTTTTGTATCTTCCACAAATAAAAAGGGGGGATAAGGAATAAAAACGCATATGTAAAATAAGATTTAGTGCCTTTTCAAAAAGATATTTGAAATTATCTGAAAGTAATATAAATCCTATCAAATATATTATAAAGTAATTTGGGCCCGTAGCGCAGCCTGGATAGCGCAGCAGCCTTCTAATCCAAAAGAGGAAAGCTGACGGTCGTGGGTAGGTGTTTTCTGTCTTTTTTAAAAGAAAATTCCCCATAATCAAATCCCACCGGGCCCGTTATTTTTTGATATGAAGTTTAAAAACAAAGGTGTTAGGCATGGATTCAAGATTAAATTTAATAATGGGAGAAATAGACTCAATTTTATCAGATAGTGGCGTTCCAAAAAATATAAAAAAGGCATTATTGGATTCAAAAGAAAGGCTTTTAAGTGAAGATGAATGGAATGTAAAAATAAGTTCTGCTATTTATTATATTAATAATATAAGCGAGGATATCAATATGCCTGCGCATGCAAGAATGCAGGTATGGACTATTTTAGGAGAACTTGAATCATTGAAGGAGTAGCATATGCTTGTTGAAAAAATAATTGGAAACGGCATAAGAATAAGCGTTGAGGCAGAAGAAATTCTAAAAAAAACGCCCTATGATGAAAAAATTTTGGAAAAAGTAATAAAACTCCGAAAAAAATATCTGACAAAAGAAGATATTGAAAAAATATTAAAGCAAGAAGAGCAGGTTCTTGAAAAAAAAATAATGATTCAAAGATCATCCCAATTTAAGCCTATTGCAAAAGAATATTCTCCTGAAATGGAAATCATGGGCGGGGATGTTACTGGAAATTCAAGAACAACAGGCGGAGTTGATGATTTTATAGGATATTTTAGAGACCGGTATAAAAAAATATCTGCAATTCTTAGAAAGATAGATTCAAAATACCCTGAAATCGAAATAGGAAACCTGAAAAAATGCATAGGCCAAAATGTGAAAATAATAGGAATGGTTTCAAGCAAGAAAGAAACTAAAAAAAATAATCTTCTCATAGAACTTGAAGACCTAACAGGAATTTCAAAAGTAGTTATAGGAAAACAAAATGAGATACTTTTTGAATCAGCACAACGGCTTATTTTAGATGATATTGTTGCAATAAGAGGAAAAGCGATAGATGGATTATTTATAGCAGATGATATCGAATGGCCAGAAATAAGGGTTACACGGGAGAGAAAAATTGCAGAAAGAGATCTTGCGATTGCATACCTTTCAGATATTCATTTTGGAAGCAATAATTTTCTTGCAGAATATTTTGAAAAATTTATAAGCTGGGTTAAAGGAGATAATGGTGCAGAGGCATTAGCATCAAAATTAAAATATATTATAATTGCTGGGGACATTGTTGATGGGATAGGGATATACCCAAACCAGGAGAAAGAGCTTATTATAAAAGATATTTACAAACAATACGAGTTATTTGATGATTTTGTTTCAAGACTGCCGGATTATATAGAGGTTATTGCAATACCTGGAAACCATGATGCCGTGAGAAGGGGAGAGCCAACACCAAGGCTTGAAAAAGATCTTATAAGTTCGGATATAACAAGCCTTGGGAATCCAACAAATATAAAAATAGAAGGATTAAAGCACCTGATTTACCATGGAACATCTATGGATTCAATGATTTCCTCCATTTCCTCTTTAAGTTATAAAGCCCCTGAAAAAGTAATGGAAGAATTCTTGAAAAGACGGCATCTTTCACCAATATATGGAGGAAACCAAATTGTCCCAGAAAAAACAGATTATCTTATAATAAATGAAGAGCCGGATATTTTTCATACAGGGCACATTCATAAAAATGGGTATGGGCAATATCGCGGGACAATAATGATAAATTCTGGGACCTTCCAGGCAAGAACTGAATTTCAGGTAAAGCAGGGGCATATGCCAACTCCGGGAGTAGTGCCTGTTT
>CAZLIX010000006.1:0-927 GCA_964559795.1 Microcaldota archaeon | reverse complement strand
TGAAAAGCGCAAGGCTAAAAACGCTTAATTTTTCTTCTGGGGGATAATATGGATTACTTTGATTCTCTTGAAAAAGAATTGACAAATTGCTATTCCATTGCATCAAAGGCAAGAAAAAAAGGATTTGACCCTGAAGATTCGGTTGAAATAAAAATAACCTCTGATGTGGCGTCAAGAGTTGAAGGAATTGTAGGTCCTTTGGGAATAGAAAAGGTAATTCGTGAAATGGAAAATGAAGGCAAAAATCGTGTTGATATTGCATTTGAAGTTGTTGAAAAAATTGCAAAAGGAGAAAATTTTCAAGGTACTCTTCAAGAAAGAATAGAACAAGCGGTAAGAACAGGGGTTGCAATAATTACAGAAGGGGTGCTTGTAGCGCCAACAGAAGGGATTACAAATACAAAAATTCTTGAAAACCCTGATAAAACTAGCTATATTTCAATATATTATGCAGGGCCCATTAGAAGCGCAGGAGGAACTGCATCAGCTTTAAGTGTTGTTTTAGCAGATGTTGCAAGAAGGGCTGTTGGAATAGGTGATTACAGAGCAACAGAGAGTGAAATAGAAAGATATGTAGAAGAGGTAAATACTTATGAAGCAAGAGCTGCGCATTTGCAATATAAGCCTCCGGATGAACATATAAGAATTATAGTTAAAAATTGCCCTATATGTATAGATGGTGTTCCAACTGAAGATGTAGAAGTTTCAGTACATAAAAATTTAGAAAGGGTGCAGACAAATAGGATACGCGGAGGAGTTCCGCTTGTAATATGCGAAGGAATTGCACAGAAAGCTGCAAAACTATTAAAATATACAAAAAAAAGAAAGATGGAATGGGACTGGCTTGAAAAAATAATAAAGATGAAAATAAAAGAGGACAAAGTTGAAATAAAACCAGATGATAGCTATCTTGACGGGCTTGTTGCA
>CAZLIX010000005.1:0-21234 GCA_964559795.1 Microcaldota archaeon | reverse complement strand
AAAAACTCATAGAAGATTTTGGCACAAAAGAAATCAACGAACCTATAAAAAGCAAAATAAAAGAATATGCAAAAGAGCTTCACGTTCTTTTAAGAAGGAATTATTTTTTTTCCCATAGGGACTTAAATTTAGTATTAAAAGATTATGAGGAAGGCAAAGGCTTTTTCCTTTATACGGGAAGAGGGCCTTCAGGCCCAATGCACATAGGCCATATGGTGCCTTTGTTATTTACCAAGTGGCTTCAAGAAAAATTCGATGTTAATTTATATATACAGATAACAGATGATGAAAAATATCTGTTGAAAAGAGAAAGAAAATGGGTGGATATAGAGAAAAATGCGAAAGAAAATATTCTTGATATATGTGCAGTTGGTTTTGATCCAGATAAGACATTTATTTTCAAAAACAGCGAATATATAAAAAATATATATCCTCTTTTGCTTGATACTTCAAGAAGGATAACCTTTTCAACAGTAAAATCTGTTTTTGGCTTTGTAAATGAAACAAATATAGGGATGGTCGGATTTCCTGCCTACCAGATAATACCTACATTTTTTGAGAAAAAAAGATGTCTTATTCCTGCAGCAATAGATCAGGATCCATATTGGAGAATCCAAAGGGATCTTGCAGAGGTAATGGGCTATTATAAGGCATCTGCAATACATTCAAAATTCCTTCCTCCTTTAAATGGCGTTGAAGGAAAAATGAGTTCTTCTATTTCTGAAACAACGATCTGGCTTTCTGATGATCCAAAAACCGTTGAAAGAAAAGTAAATAAATATGCATTTTCAGGAGGAAGAACAACAATAGAAGAACATAGAAAAAAAGGCGGCCAACCTGAAATAGATGTTTCATTCAAATGGCTTTCAATACTTTTTGAAGAAGATGATGAAAAAATTAAAAATATTGAAAAAGACTACATAAATGGCAAAATGTTATCAGGAGAAATGAAAAAAATTCTTATAGAAAAGCTTAACCATTTTCTTTTAGAACACAGAAAAAAAAGAGAGCTTGCAGAAAATACTATTGATTTGTATATGTATAACGGCAAACTTGCAAAAGAGATGTGGAATAAAAAATTTTTATGTTAAAAATTGCGATGCGCTGTCTCTTATCATAGTGGCTCCGCCGACAATTGCAATAAGAATTATTCCGCCAATAAAAAAATTTATTGCAAGGCCCATCCATTTTCCCCTCTGTTCTGCAGGCTGCGCCTGCGCAAGGGCATAAATTATTCCTGAGATAAGTATAAGTATCAGTGAGAGCGTAGGCCCGATATTCATTAAGACTACAGAAATCGAAGTTAATAGTGTTTCTACATATGCCATATTACCAATACACTATGAAAAGAAATAAAAAGATTATGAAGAACTTGCCTTTGAGAGCTTTTTAATAAAATCGACAAGCCTGCACGAATATCCGAATTCATTATCATACCACGAAAATATTTTTACAAGACTTCCATTCACTTTTGTCAGCTGGCCGTCAACTATTGAAGAATAGGTGGTTCCGATAATATCTGATGATACGATTGGCTCTGTCGTATAAAATAATACTCCTTTCATTTCATTTTCTGATGCATTTTTTAAAAGTTCATTAATCTGCTCTTTTGTCGTTTCCTTGCTCATTATTAATGTTATATCATTTATTGATCCATCTGGAACTGGCACTCTCAACGAAGTTCCGTCTAATTTTCCAGAAAGTTCTGGTATTACAAGTCCTATTGCCTTTGCAGCCCCAGTAGTTGTCGGAATTATATTTACTGATGCTGCCCTTGCCCTGCGCAAATCAGAATGGCTTCCATCAAGTATCCTTTGATCGTTTGTATAAGCATGAACAGTTGTCATAAACCCTTTTTCAATTCCAATATTTTTTTGGAGTATTTTTAAAATCGGTGCAAGCCCATTTGTAGTGCATGATGCAAGAGATAATATCCTCATTTCAGGCTTATATTCTGAATCATTTACTCCAGGGACAAATGTTCCGTCAACTTCTTTTCCAGGGGCAGATATTAAAACTTTTTTTGCCCCTGCTTTTATGTGCTTTTCTGCCTCTTCTCTTGTTGCAAATTCTCCTGTGCTTTCTAAGACAAGGTCAATTCCAAGTTCTTTCCAGGGAAGTTTTAGAGGATCAGTTTCTCTTATCCATTTTATTTCAATACCGTTTATTATCAAATTGCCGTTTTTTGTTTCGACAGTCCCTTCAAATGTTCCGAAAGTTGAATCATATTTGAATAAATGTGCATGTGGCTCTACTGCGCTTCTCGTATTTATTGCAACAACTTCAAAATCCTTTCCAAATGCGTTAGTTTTTATCGCTGCTTTCAAAAATGTTTTTCCTATTCTTCCAAATCCGGATATTGCAATTTTCATAATTCGACACCAAATTTATATGGTTGGCAAAATAATTAAAATGTATTTTTTTGCATTTTGTTAACCAAAGATAACATTTTAAACCCTTTTAAAAATAACTCCGTTATGAAATCGCAGACAAAAAGCGTAGAAGACTTTATTTTTGTAGCTTTTCAAATTTATGAGGGAGGGAATGAAAATATTAAACTTTCCGATATTTCATCAAATCTTAAAATATCAAGGGCAGCTGCAACAAAAATGTCACTAAAGCTTTCAAAATTCCGCCTTATTGAAAAATCAAGGTACTCAAAAATAAGCCTTACAAAAAAAGGCAAATCTCTTGCGTTAAAGCTTGCAAGAAAGCACAGGGTTATAGAGGTTTTTTTACATAAAAAGCTTGGACTTTTAGGAGAGGAGCTTGAAGAACAGGCTCATTCTATTGAACATGCAATGAGCACAAAAACAATTGAAAAATTGGCAGATTATATAAATAATCCAAAAGAATGCCCACACGGCAAAAAAACTTATTGAAGGTTTTATGAATGGATTTATGTGAAGCAAAAAAAGGAAGCAAAATAAAGATTATAAAAATAGATGGCGGTTTTGGGATAGTAAAGCGCCTTGCAGAACTTGGCCTTTTTGAAGGCTCGCAAATAACTGTTGAGAGAAATTCAATTGGGCCAATAGTTGTTAATATCCTCAATTCAAAGATTGCAATTGGGAGAGGGCAGGCAAAAAAAATAGAAATAGAAGTGATCTAATGATTAGGTGCGCATTAGTTGGAAATCCGAATGTTGGTAAATCAACATTATTCAATTTATTAACAAAAGGGATACAGCACATTGGGAACTGGCCTGGAAAAACAATTGAATGCAAGCACGGGGCTTGTAATATTGGAAAAGAGAAAATATTATTTTTTGATCTTCCAGGATCATATAGCCTTTCTCCTTTTTCAGATGAAGAGGAAGTGGTAATCGAATCTCTTTCAAAAAATAATTTTGATGTCATCTTGCAGGTTGCAGATGCCTGCAATCTCCAAAGAAATTTGTATTTCACATTGGAGTTAATGAAATTTTCAAAAAATTTAATTGTTGCAATAAATAAAGACGATTGCGCAAAAAAATCTGGAATATATATAGATGAAGAAAAACTTTCAAAAGAATTTAAAATTCCGTTTGTAAAAATATCTGCAAAAAATGAGGAAGGAATAGATATTCTTTTAAAGAAAATCTTGGATTTTGAAAAAAAAGAAACAGAATATTTCATTCCAGATGAAATAAAAAACACCAAATTTTCTGAGTTTGAAAAAGAAGCAAACTCTTTTTCAAAAGAAATCAATGTTCCTTCAAAATGGCTTGCATTAAAACTTATTGAAAAAGATACTTTTGCAATAAAACTTGCAGAAAAATCAGATAAGGGAAAAGAATTATACTTAAAATCGCTTGCAGTTAAAAAGACAATAGAAGACTCAATTAATTCTGACATTGGTTTATATATTGCAAAAAAAAGGCATGAATTTCTAGAAGAGGTCTCAAAAAAATGCATTTCATATAAAAAAGACAAAAAGGAAACAGATATAGATAAATTTGTATTAAACCCAATATTTGGAATCCCATTATTTATTTTTATTTTATGGGCGTTATTTCAGCTTACGTTTATGGCTTCCGCGCCATTTTCAGATCTAATTGAAGAATTTTTTGTTTTTCTTGGAAATTCAATAACATCCAGTCTTGAAGATATCAATACTCCAAAATGGGTTATTTCTTTGGTTCAGGATGGTGTAATTACTGGGGTCGGGGGAATTTTAATTTTCGTTCCAACAATTTTATTTTTATTTATTTTTCTCTATGCTCTTGAAGATTCAGGTTATATGTCACGTGTTGCAGTAATTCTTGATGGAATTGCAAAAAAATCAGGCCTTTGTGGAAAATCTTTCATACCTCTTGTTTTAGGCTTTGGATGCAATGTTCCTGCAATAATGTCTGCAAGAATATTAGATAAGGAAAAAGACAGGCTTACTACTATGCTTTTAATTCCGTTTATGTCTTGCGCTGCAAGACTGCCGGTTTATCTTATTTTTATCGGAGTTTTTTTTAGCCAAAATCAGGGGCTTGCACTTCTTTTATTGTATCTTCTTGGAATACTTCTTGCAATTATTACATCATTTATATTAAAAAAATTCATATTTAAATCAGAGCCAGGGGATTTACTAATTGAACTTCCACGATATTCTTTTCCTTCATTTAAAGTTGTTTTAGTTCAGGCAAAAAATCAAACCTCTGCATTTATTTACAGGGCAGGAACAATAATTCTTGCAGGAAGCATCTGCATCTGGTTTCTTTCAACTATGCCATATGGGGTGGAATACGGCTCAAAGGAAAGTTTTAGCGGAATTATAGGAGATGTCATTTCACCATTATTCGAGCCTTTAGGATTTGGAACATGGCAGGCATCCATCTCTTTAATTTTTGGCTTTATTGCAAAAGAGGTTGTTGTAAGTTCAATGCTTATTTCTTATGGAGTTGGCGAAGAAGGCTTAACAGATGCGATTAGTGAAAATTTTAATCTTCTTTCTGCAATCTCATTTATGGTGTTCGTGCTTTTATACGTCCCATGCATCGCAGTTATTGGAGTTTTAAAAAGAGAAACAAACAGCTGGAAAATCACACTTGGCGCAACAGCTTATTATCTTGTTGTTGCCTGGATCGTTTCATTTATCATTTTTCAAATAGGCTTATTTTTATGGTATTGAGGTTTTTTTATGGACGAACTTTTATTTTATCTTTTTGGAATTGTTGTTTTTTTATTATTTATATATTTTATAAAAAAAAGCACCAATTCATGTTATAATTGCCCTTTAAATGGAAGGTGCAATTCTATTTGTAAAAAAATAAAAAAATAATTATTTTATTTTTGATAAAACTGCAATTGAACCTAAGAACGTAAGAATATTTCCAACTGCAATTTCATATATTCCTGATAAATACGCATTAACTATTAATAGCAATATTCCAATGCAATTTACAATCACAAATTCTTTTTTGATTTCTTTTTTCCCGTTTTTCATTGATAGAAACTGCAATGCCCATCCAAAAGCAATCAATACTAACCCTATAAAAGATATGTAGTCTGTCATATTTCAAATTGTTACTTTAATATTTAAAAATTATCTTGTTATTTATATTTTATACTTACAGGTGAAATAAAATGGGAAAAACTAAAAGAGATTTAAGTAAGTTAGTTTCAAATTTAAAAAAAAGGATTGCAGAACTCGAAGCAAAAGTCAAAATGGATCCATTAAAGAAAAATCCAGCAATACACGAAGAGCTTGCGGACCTTAAAAGAAAATTAGATGAAAAATATTAATTTTTTATTTTTTCTTCTTGCGCAGGATTTTTAAGCAGTATATAATTATTATTTTATGCACAAAAAAGGGTTGTTGGTAGTTTTAGACGGGCTTGATGGAGCTGGTAAGAGTTTTCAAATAAATCTCTTAAAAAAAGAGTTTGATAATTTTGCCTCTTTTTCCTATCCTACAAAAAAGACCCCAAAATTAAGAAAATATCTTGATAAAAAAATAAATCTAAGCCCTAATGAAGTTTTTAACTTATTTTTAAAAGATATAATAAACGACCAGAAAAATCTTTCAAAGGAATTAAAAAAAGGAAAAATAGTAATTTTGGACAGGTATGTATTTTCAACTATTTCCTATCAGCTTAAAGGGATCTCGTTTTCAAATGCAAAAAAAACAATTAAAAATTCAAAGATTTTAGCTCCAGATATTGTTTTTATTCTTGATATAAACCCAAAATATGCATATGAAAGAAAGAAAAAGCAAAAAATACCAGATAGATATGAAAGCGATATCAATTATTTAAAAGATGTACGAAAAAACTTCAAAAAACTTGCAAAAGAAAAATTCCTGTCAAAAAATTGGTATGTGTTAAATGCATCAAAAGATGCATGTTCTATTAATAAGCGCATATTAAGCTTAATCAAAAACAAAATTTAGCCAAAAACAAACCTTTTTATTTTGTTTCCTGAATTTATTTACTTTAAGCTCCTGTAGTCTAGTTCGGCCAAGGATGCTGGACTTTCAATCCAGTGACTCGGGTTCAAATCACACTTTTTGACTAAAGTTTTTCTGATGGCAAAAAGCTGTGTTCCAAAAAACCATGCGGCACTGCGCATGTCGTTTGGTTGGTGAAAATCCCGACAGGAGCGTTTTCTTTATTTTAAGACGTAAAAAAGTTATCCCCACACTTTTTAAAGTTTATTGTGGGTATAACTATGTGATGAGATGCCGATAAAGAAAAGAACGGTGAAAGGCAAAGATTAATCCCATATTTTGAAATTTTACTCTATTCTTTGAAAAAAAGCCAAATTTCCATCAGAGATTACAAAAAATCTAAATTTTTGGGTATTTTTTCCTTCAAATGCTTCCTCAAATGCTTTATTATATTCTTCTTTGGAAATTAATTTATATAAATCTGTAATAATTGAAACCTTTGGCTTAAACATTTGTGATCTGCTTGCATGTCCATATGCGAAATCCCAAAGAGTTTCTTCTAATAGTTTTCCTGGGCTATTTGGAAAAAAATTTATTATCTTTTTTCTTACCATTAATTCAGAGTACATCCCTGCAAATGAAAAATGAATTGTTCCATCTTCTTTTTTTCTAAGTTTATCTCCGCCAGTTGCAATTATAATTTTTAATTCAATTCCGTCTTTAGAAGTAGCCCCTCTTGCAAAATCTGCTTTAATTAAATTTTTAAAAGGAGCCTGCTCTAAAATAAAATCCGCAGGGCAAAAATCAATCGTTCTATGATATTGGAGAAAATAATTTTTATCATTAAATGTCTGGAATTCAATTATTGGACAGTGAATTGGATTAAAGTTTTCCAGATTTCTTATCTTTTCATAAGTTTCAATTAGCTCTTTTACCATTCTTATTAGTTTTGGAGTCTGTTTTGCCAAAGGGAGAGAATTATATCCAAGTACAGTTCCGTTTTCAATAAGCGTATAATAATTCTTGCTTTTTGGTTTTTTTTCACGGCTCATAATATGATACCGTCCTCTAATAGAAGAGTCTGCAACTATTGCATGGTTTATTCCTTCCAAATATTCCCAAAAAGAATAGGAAAAATCATTTTTGAATTCAGTGATGTTTATTCCAAGATAATTACAATATTTTCTTGCTACACATTCAAAATCAAGAGATTCATTTTCCAATGCATTTTTCCTGAACGTTTTTTCATTTTTTGCATCAAATAACTCGCAATTATCCGAGCAAATGCTTTCAAATAATCCAGAAGCGCCATTATATTCATTTTGATGCTCGCTTCTTGCAATTATCTCTTTTCCAGATTTTTTTGCATCGCTGTAAGAATCATAAATTTCCGGAACCAGTATACCATTTTGTTTTACATATCTTCCAATTTCAGCTTTAGGTTGCATTGGAGGTTTTTCAAGATATCTATCTTTTCTTTTTAATTTCATATGCTTATTTAATGTGTTTATATCTATTAATAAATGTTTTGCTTTTTAGCAAATTTTACATAATCCGAATCCTTTTTATTGCTTTCTCACCTTATTATATACTTATGAAAATCCAATATTATATGTTTGGAATATTATTTGTGCTACTTTTTGCAGGATGCACAAGCCCAAAAGAAATAGTTTACCTTCCGATTGTAAATGAAACCGTGGAAAAAGAATCATTTGTTTCTGATGTTTCAATTTCAGATTACGAACAAATAGAGCTTTCAGGGACATATGCAATAATCAAAACAGACAATGTCCAAATAAAAAACGCAGTTTACGATTCATTATTCAAAAATACAAAAGCAGGCTCTGAAATTACATTTGCAAATGCAAAATGGACAGTGCAATCTATTGACTGTGAAAAAAAGGAAGTGCTTATTTCAAATTCACAAGATTCGATAATTCTTTCAGAATCAAAAAAATACAAGGATAATTGGAATGTTGAATTGCAATGTGATGAATCCTATCTTTATGAAATCAAGCTTTCCTCAACAAAAAGCATAACTGCAGTTTCCGGTGATATGGTGTATATACCAGATTCATCAATTGGCTATAAATTGCAATATCTCCAAAAAGGAGCATTTGCACTTGCAAAATAACCCTTTCCTTTTTAAATTTTTTTATCTAATTATTTCAAGATAAATTAAAGAAAATATTTAGATTTATGAGGTGTAATTTATATGGTTGATTCAGCATTATTTGGTTTTGTTTCAGGATTATTGGTATTTATTTATGCTCTTTTTCTAGCATTCAAGGTAAATAAAGCTCCAAACGGCGACATAAAAATGAATGAAATTTCAAAAGCAATACAAATCGGAGCAGATGCTTTTCTAAAAAGGCAATATGTTACAATCATTCCAATTGTTATTATTTTAGCAATTATAATAGGCTATTTTATTAGTATTGATACCTCCCTTTCATTTATTGCAGGAGTACTTTTATCAGCGCTTGCAGGCTATATTGGAATGCAAGTTTCTGTAAGGGCAAATGTTAGGGTAGCGCAAGGAGCAAAATCCGGAATTGCAAGAGCGCTTGAACTTGCATTTTCAGGAGGGGCAGTTACAGGAATGGCATTAATAGGCTTTGGCCTTATGGGCGTTAGTGCTTTATATTGGTATTTTGGAAGCCTTGGACCTTTAATTGGCTTTGGATTTGGTGCATCTCTTATCTCTTTATTTGCAAGAGTCGGAGGAGGAATTTATACAAAAGCAGCAGATGTTGGCGCAGATCTAGTTGGGAAAGTTGAAAAAGGAATTCCTGAAGATGACCCAAGAAATCCAGCAGTGATTGCAGACAATGTAGGTGATAATGTTGGTGACTGCGCAGGAATGGCAGCAGATGTTTTTGAATCATTTGTCGTTACAATAATTGCAGCAATGATCATTGGATCTTTTGCAAACGATCCGTTATTAATTGAAATTCCATTATTTATTGCATCTATCGGAGGGCTTTCAGGAATTATTGGCTCATTTTTTGTAAGGCTTGGAAACGGAAAAAACATAATGGGCGCATTCTATAAAGGAATAATTGCAACCTCAATAATAATGGCAATATTGTCATTTTTATATCTAAATTCATTGTTCCCAAATGATTATTCATTGTTCATTTCAGTTTTGGTCGGAGTAGTTTTAACTGGGCTGATGTTTTGGGTAACAGAATATTATACAGCATATCAATATTATCCAGTTAAGCATATTGCAGAAAGCTCAAAAACAGGAGCTGGAACAAATTTAATTTCAGGTCTTGCAATTGGAATGCAATCAACAGCTCTTCCATTGATTTTCGTGGTTTTATCAATTGCAATATCATACCATTTTGCAGGGATGTATGGTATTGCCTTGGCAGCTGCTTCAATGCTTTCACTTAGTGCAATTGTAATTTCAGTTGATTCTTACGGGCCAATTACAGATAATGCAGGAGGAATTGCAGAAATGTCCGGGCTTTCATCAAAAGTAAGAACAGTTACAGATGCACTTGATGCAGTTGGAAACACAACAAAAGCAACTACAAAAGGGTTTGCAATCGCAGGAGCAGCTCTTGGAGCATTGGCATTATTTGTTGCATTTGCAGAAGATGCAGATTTAATTTCAATTAATCTTTTGAATCCTGCCGTAACGATCGGATTGTTTATAGGGGCTCTTTTACCGTTCCTTTTTTCAAGTTTTTTAATGACTGCTGTTGGAAAGGCGGCATTTGAAATAGTAGAGGAAGTTAGAAGGCAGTTTAGGACGATAAAAGGTCTTATGAGCGGAAAAGACAAACCAGATTATGCAACATGTGTTGATATAAGCACAAAAAGTGCATTAAAAGAGCTCATAGTCCCTGGAATGCTAGCAGTTCTTTCCCCTCTTTTAATAGGATTCTTGTTAGGAGCAGAAGCTCTTGCAGGACTACTTGCAGGAACAATTGCATCAGGATTCTTACTTGCATTATTCATGTGCACATCGGGTGCTGCATGGGATAATGGTAAAAAATATATAGAACTTGGCCACTTTGGAGGAAAAGGCTCTGATGCACACAAGGCAGCAGTAGTCGGAGATACAGTCGGCGATCCTTTAAAAGATACCGCAGGACCTGCATTAAATGCATTAATTAAAGTAGTAAATACAGTTTCATTAGTCTTTGTAGAAATAATCGTCCTTTATGGATTAGTTTTACTTGGCTAAATTTTTTCTTTTATTTTTTTTAAAACTTCTGTCAAATCAATCTTTTTTTGTGTATTTTTATGAAACCATAAACTTAATCCATCATCTATATATCTTGGAGCAAGGTGCATATGATAATGAAATACCACCTGTCCTCCTGCCTTTTCATTTGCTTGATGAATTGTAAAGCCATCTGCATTAAATATTTTTTTGTATTCAATTGCAAGTTTTTTTGTAATTTTATTTATTTCTTCAAGTTCCTTTTCCGGAATATCAAATATATTTTCATAATGCTTTTTTGGAATAATCAATGTATGTCCAATAGAAACAGGATTAATATCTAAAAATGCCAAAACCAACTCATTTTCATAAATCTTATGACATGGAAATTCCCCATTTATAATCTTGCAAAATATGCAACCCATATTTTCACCAAATCTTGCTTAAAACAAATTCTTTCCTTTTAATTTTTAAACATATCTCTTTATTTACAAATATAATAATAAGTGATCTAATGATTTCTATTCCAAATATATATAAGGGCAACTATATTCTTCTTTCAATTCCAGCAATAATATTACTGATCCTTTCTTTATATTTTATTTTTGTTTCCCCTCAAGTAAAGATGGGCGTCGATTTTAACGGAGGAATGTTAATTTCGCTTTCTTTAAATGAACAGGTTGATCCTGCTTTGCTTGAACAAGCCTTGAAAAATGAAGGATATGAAGCTTCTGTTAAGGTTTTTGATACAGCAGTAGGCCTCAAAGCCGAAATAGAGATCCCGCAATCGGGGGATATCCTCCGCGCAGACGAATTAAAAAATAATTTTGATACCCTTCTTGAAAAAACCGCAGAGCTTGAAGCAATGTCTGCGATGGATGATTCATATACAAAAGAATATCTTGCAACAAGGGCAGATCTTGATGAAAATGCAAATGAAATGTTTAAACTTGCAGGAATAAATAATAAATCAGAGTCAATAGAAAACCTTAATTTTTTAAGGCAGGCTTTTCTTTCAGCATATAGCAAGGTTTATAAAAATTATGAGGACACTGTCTCAAAAACAATAGATAAATATGCGTCATACTCTTCAATATCAATACAATCTGTAAGCCCAAGGCTTAGCACCCATTTTATTGAAAGCGCAATAAATGTTGTAATTATTTCAGCAATTTTATGCACAGTTCTTGTATTTTTATTTTTTAGAAGCATTGTTCCAAGCATTGCGGTAATGATAGGTGCATTTTGCGATGTACTTTTGGCAATTGGAGCAATGGCATTTTTTCAGATACCTCTAACCCTTTCATCATTTGCAGCATTGTTGCTTTTGATCGGCTATTCTTTGGATACAGATATTCTTCTTACAATGAGAATGCTTAAAAGAAAAGGAGATCCCAAAGAAAAGGCGCTTGATGCAATGAAAACAGGATCAACGATGACTTTAACCGGAATCATTGCGTTTTCAGTACTTTTCATATTAAGCATAATGACTAATATTTCAGTTTATTATGAAATTTCAGCAGTTGCACTTGCAGGGCTTATTGGAGATCTTTTTGCAACATGGGGAATAAACGCAGTAATTTTACTTAAATATCTTGAAAAGAAGGAAAAGGATGTGAAATAATGGATAATTGGAAAAATGCAATAACCTCAAAAAAAGGAATCATCCTTATTATTACATTTATATTATTCGTGCTCGGGATTTATTTTTATGGCTCTTATGCAGGGCTTTTTTTAATGTTCTCATTGATCGTTTTCGGAGCATTTTCATTCTTTTGGAAAGAAAAGGAAATTAAAATATTGACACTTGTTTTAATGGTTTTATTATCTCTTATAAATATAGGAATAAATCCTATGAAATATGGGATAGATTTTAGCGGAGGAACAAGAATTCCTGTAATTTTAGAGCATCCTGTTGATTCTGCAACAATGGAAGAGCTTGTTGATATTATTAAAAAAAGAGCAAGCGTACTTGGGCTTTCAGAAGTGAAAGTAAGCGCGATAGGCGATTCTGAAATAAATATAGAAGTCCCTTCTGATAACCAGGAACAGATTTTATTTATAGAGGAAGTATTGTCAAAACAAGGGATTTACGAAGGAATTGTAGATGGAAAGGTTGCAATAACCGGAGATGATATTCTTCCAGGCTCTGTAGGTTCGCTTTCTTCACAATATCTTTCAGATTCAGCTGATTGGGGGGTTTCCTTTTCAATAACTTCAAAATCTGCAAAATCTTTTTCAGAAATAGTTTATGGAAAGGCAAATTATCCATTATATATGTTTTTAGATAGGCCTACGAATGCAATAATCATTTTAAGCAAAGATGAATTGTCTATCAATTCCCCAGAAGGATATTCTATTGATGATTTATATGATGCATGCAATGATGCAATAAAAAATGAAAAAAATGACCTTAGATTATATCTTCTTGAAGAAATAGACTTAAATTCATCAATTGACAGGTTTGACAATAAGACAAAGGCAATTATTTCCGAAGGCTCCCCACAATGGATTATAGATTATCTTTCTAAAAATAATTTTACCATTGTTTATGTTTCAAAAGAACAAATCTCCCCAACCTTTACAAAAGGAATGTCACTTCCTTCAATTTCAGATTGGGATGGGATAGGCCTTTTATCTGCTCCGCGGCTTTCAAAATCGATAACTGAAGGTTCGATAAGCACATTTTATTCTATTTCTGGTCCTGCGCAAGGTGAAGGAAATGAAAAAATAAAAGATGCCCAGGAAAATGTAAAAAGAATAACCTCTGTATTAAAAGGAGGGGCGCTTCCTGTAAAAATAACTCTTGGAGCAAAAACAGTTCTTCCCCCGCAACTTGGTATTGAATTTTTAAGGTTAAGCTTAATCGGAATTGCAGTATCTCTTTTAGTGATTTCGTTAATGATAGGATTAAGGTATATGAAAAAGAAATTAGTTATACCAATAATTTTAATAAGTATTTCAGAATTGATAATTTTACTTTCAATACTTGGCTCATTTACAATAGATCTTGCAGCAATGGCAGGAATAATTGCAGCAATAGGAGTAGGGGTTGATGCCCAAATAGTAATCACAGATGAAATATTGAAAAAGCAATCAATTGAGCTTTCAGAAAAACTTGAAAATGCATTTACAATAATTAAAACAACGGTTATTGTTTCAATAGTTGCGATGCTTCCTCTTTTATTTTCCGGAATGACTGAAATAATTGGGTTTGCTCTCTCAACAATACTTGGCGCTCTTCTTGGTTATTTAATTTCAAGGCCTGCATATGCTGCAATAGTAAAAAATATTGCAGAGCATTAAGCAATGGCAATGTTTTCAAAATAAAAAACTTTCTTTTTAAATATAAATAATGGAAGAATTATTCTTTGGGACATTTAAAAACGATAAGTATATCTATACTAAAAATCAGCCAGCAGGAAAGCCGGTTTATGGAGAAAGGATAATAAAAGAAAACGGCGAAGAATATAGGGCGTGGGATCCTTATCGCAGCAAGCTTGCAGGAGCAATCAGAAAAGGCCTTAAAACATGGCCATTTAAAAAAAATTCAAAAATACTCTATCTTGGCGCATCAACCGGAACTACAATTTCTCATCTTTCAGATATTTGCCTGGAAGGAGAAATTTATTCTGTTGAAATTTCAGCCCATGTTCTTGAAAGGCTCGTTGTTCTTTCAGAAAACAGGGAAAACATTATTCCAATAATGGCAGACGCCCGCTTGCCAAAAGAATATTTAGATGTTGGAGAAGTGGATATTTTATATGAAGATGTTGCCCAGCCGGACCAATCAGATATATTATCTAAAAATGCAAGATTTTTCTTAAAAAAAGGAGGGATTGCCCTTTTTGCAATAAAAAGCCAAAGCATTGATGTATTAAAAAACCCTCAGGAAATCTATGATAAAATAGTAAAAGAGCTTGAAAATGAATTCAATATTCTTGAAAAAATCAAATTGGAGCCCTATGACAAGGATCATCTTTTTTTAGTATTGGAGAAGAAATAATATGTTAATTTTAGTTTGCGGATTGCCTGGAAGCGGAAAAACAACCCTTTCAAAAATTCTTTCAAAAGAGCTTGGCGCATCATATTTTAGCACAGATTCAATCAGAAAGGAAATCTTAGCCAAAAGAACATACTCTAAAGATGAAAAAAATCTCATCTATTGCAAAATGCTCTTGTTTGCAAAATCTTGCCTTGAAAAAGGAAAAATCGTGGTTTTAGACGGGACTTTCTACAAAGAAAGCATAAGAAAAAAATTTATTCTTCTTTCAAAAAAATTAAATAGGCCGTATTATATCATTCGATGCCAATTAGATGACAATAATACAAAAATCCGCATAAAAAAAAGAAAAAATGACAAAAGCGATGCAAATTTTTCAATTTATCTAAAATTGAAAAAATCCTTCCAAAATATAAAAGAGCCCCATCTTCTAATTGATGCCATAAAAGATAAAAAAGATCAGCTTTCAGATTCTATTTTTTATTTGTTGAAAAATGAGCTGAATAAAGAATATAAATTAATTGAAACCCACATCTCATATGTTTTCCTGTCGGATAAATACGCATATAAAATCAAAAAACCGGTAAAATTTTCATTTCTTGACTTTTCAACAAAAGAAAAAAGGAGATATTATATAAACAGGGAGCTTGCATTAAATAAAAAAATCTCTCCATCCATTTATTTAGGAGTTGAAAATGTTTCTATTTTGGGAAATAAATTTTCAATAGGAAATAAAGGAATTTTTATTGAACCTGCCTTAAAAATGAAAAAAATGGATGATAAAAAAAAGATGGATAATCTGCTAAACAATGGAAAAATAAATGAAAAAGAAATAATTTCCCTTGCAAAAGAAATATTCAAATTCCATAAAAAAGCAAAAGTGATTTTTGATAAAAAATACAATTCATCAAAAATGCTTCTATCTCAGATAAATGATATTACTAATTTTAAAAAAATATTTTTGTCGCAGGGGCTTGAAAGCCAGTTTGATTTCATGCTTTTAAAATGCAATGATTTTATAAAAAATAATACTGCTCTTTTTGAAAATCGCCAAAAAGAAGGAAAAATAAGAGAATGCCATGGGGATCTTCATACAGGCAATATTTTTTTTGAAAAAAAACCATTTTCTTTTGACTGCATTGAATTTAACAATGAATTTAGCTATATCGATATTTTATCTGATCTTTCTTTTCTTGCAATGGATCTTGATGCAAAAGGAAAAAAACAGCTTTCAGCCCGTTTTATTCAAACTTATTTTAATCTCTCAAAAGAGTCAGATATTAAATTAATTAATTTGTATAAATGTTATAGGGCAAACGTAAGGGCAAAAATTGCTGCAATAGAATGCCTTTCAGATAAAAAATCCAAGAGCCTTAAAAACGCAAAAATGTATCTGAACCTTGCATTTCAATATGCGAAAAATTTATAACCATCTTGTGAGGTATCTATTATATGAAAATACTGATGGTAAATCTTTTTTTCTATCCTTATCTTGGTGGAACAGAAAAAAATATACTTGAAATTTCAAAAGAGCTTGTAAAGCAGGGCCATAGTGTAACTGTTCTTACAGCAAAGCTTCCAAATACAAAAGAAAAAGAGATTTTTAATGGAATAAATATAATCCGAATACCTTCAAAAATTTTTTACAATCTCCCGCACCCGTTTCCCCCACCATATCCGCTAATGCACAATTTTTTAACTAGATATGAATCCCTTTTAAAAAAAGAAAAATTTGACATAGTCCATATACACAATAGATTTTGTTTTGGAAAAAAAGTATTTTCTATTGCAAAAAAACAAGGGGCAAAAACAGTCCTTACTATTCATAATTCAAGGCCAAAAAATATCGATTTTCTAACTGATTTTTTCGGCCAGGCATATGACGATTTTTTTGGGAAAAAAATAATGGAAGAATGCGATGGGATAATTGGCGTTAGCAAAAATGCATTAGATATTACAATTCCTAAAAATTACAATGGCAAAACAAAAGTTATCTATAATGGGTGCATTTTTGAGAAAATAAACCCTTCAAAAAAAGACTGGAAAGAATTTTTTGAAAAAAAGGGCCTTCGCGGAAAAATGATTCTTGCAAATGCAAGGCTTGTAAAGCAAAAAGGATTATCCTATTTAATTGATGCAATGGAGGGAATAAATGGGGCATATCTTGTAATTTTTGGCAGGGGACCTTTTGAAAAAAAATTAAAAAAACAAGCAAAAAACAATAATATAAATTGTTATTTTTTGACAGATAAATTATCAGAAGAGGATCTTTTTTCTTTATATAAATCTGCATATCTTTTTGTTTTAAGTTCTTTATATGAGCCCTTTGGCATGGTTATTATTGAGGCGTATTCTGCAAAAGTTCCGGTGATTGCGACAGATTCTGGAGGCCCGAAAGAAATTGTAAATAATAGAACCGGCTATGTCGTTCCAATAAAAGACCATAAAATTCTAGCAGAAAAAATAAACGAGCTTATAATTAATGAAAGCAGGCGAAACGAACTTTCAAAAAATGCATATTTCTATTCTAAAAATTTTCTTTGGAAAAAAATCGCAAAAGAAACAGAGGATTTTTACAAAAGCATTATCCAAACTTAACCTAGGAATTTTCTTATCCATCCTGCCTGTACAATATCTTCTTTCATCGTAGAAATCTGTCCTGAAATTGTATTATGAAGGATTTTATCTGTAATTTCAATATGTTCTAAATTTGGGTCATAGTCTATCCACCCAAGCACCTTATCTACTCCTTTTTTTATCTTAGGTGATAAAAAACTGAGGTTTTTCCTATTTAAATATCGTGCTGCATCAGTTAAATCCTTATCTAGATTGTCATAGACTTCATGTATATCATCAAATTCTTTTTCAGTTAATGCAGAAAGACCTAATAATTCAGGGCAAAGGCCTATTGAATAAAATGATGCGCAAAAACTTATTGCACGCGGAAGCTTTATCCCCCCAGAAGACCTGGAATACCCAAAAAGTCCAACGTGCAAAGATCTTGTTCTTCTTGCAGGAATATATTTTGAAACAGCATTAATTATATCTGCAACTTCATATAATTCTTTTTGATACTGCCCTTTTATTTTATCTATAAATTCCAATCCTTTTTTTTCATCTATATAATTTGGAGGTTTTCTCCTGCTAGAATTCATAATATCAATTGAATTTACAACATCTCTAAAAGTAAAATCATATTTAAATGCCGATTGAATTGTAAATGTTTGAACGCTTGGATATTCCCCAGTGCAATTATCAATATTTGTAGGCTTTAAATTTCCCCTAAAAGGCGAGCTTCCAACTCCTAGTATTGGATAGATCGGTATCGATAATTTTTGTTCAATATTAAAAAGTTTTTGAAGTGCAATTTTTGCAAGAAGCACCGCGCTCACAGAACCATAATTTAATGCAGGGTCTGATCTTGCAAGAAATACCCTTTGGTATTCTGGTTTTGCGCTTTTCATATGCTCTTCAATGATTTTATCCGAGCATAAAAATGATTCAAAATTTTCAAAAAGAGGAATTACATTTATTCTATCAGGCTTAAAATCACCAATCCATTCCTTTATTTTTATATCATTTTCAATTAGGTTTTTGCTTTGCTGCCCAACAACTAATTTTTCATAATAAGCACTTATTCTTCCAATCTCCAAATGATTTGTAGTCATTGGAAGTATTACTTCAAATATTGGTGCGATATCCTCTTTTAAAAGTTTTGCGCTGTCATATGCCCTTGGAATGCTGTGCAATACTTCAAGAAGTACTTTTCCCTGATTTTTTTGTATAGATGGATTTGGCACCCTATATGTCAAAAATATGTCTTTGCCAAGAATTGTTTTTGAAAAAAATTCTGTGTATTTTGAAAGAAGCTTTTCAACAACCTGGTTGTCCACATCCTTTCCTTCGTTATCCCACATTTGTTCTCGGCATCCAAGCTGTGAAAATACATAATATGCTTCCTTAACTTCTGTTGCAGAGGATAAAACCTCGCTGTCTGCAAAAAAAGGGGTGGATATATTGTCTGGATGCTGGGTGCTCATACATCTTGAAATATTTACCATTAAGATAAAATAATAAAAGATACTATTTTTAATATTTATTATATTAGATATTCATACTTAAAGGTGATTTATTGTTTAATTCAATTAAGCTTGCAGGAAAAGAATATCTCAAAAAACCTGTTTCATATGCCTGGGCAGTTTTATTATCAGTTGTTTTGGATTTTATAATATTCGGGGCGCTTATCGGTGTAATACTTTTGGTTTATTATGCGCTTTCATTGTTTGATCTTGGAAATATTCCGCTAATTCTTTATATTTTGATTGCAGTATGCACTGTTATTTATTTCGTTTTGATGAATGGCCTTAAAGGCGCACTTGTCAATGCAATATATAAAATACAAAAAGAGCGCGTTAGTGTAAGATGCTTTTTTAAATACGCACTTTCGCACGGAGAAACTTTTTTTGGAATAACGCTTATTAAAACCTTTATTTCACTTATATTAATAGGGCCTGTCGTTGCGTTGTATCTATTTGTTTTAGAGCCGATGAACATCGATTATCTTTTGTGGTTAATTTCTATAATTTGTTTTGGCATATATGGGTTAATTGAATTTCCATTTATGTACTCATACATATCTGCAGGAACAGAAGAAAATGGAATAGTCAAATCAATAAAAAGTTCGCTTTCATTTATAAAAAGAACCCATATAAATGCATTTTTGCTTTATTTTATATACGGGTTTGTGTGGGTTTTATCATTTTGTCTATATATCCTCTACTATCAATTATGGGTTTCAATGGAAGGAAGCCTTCTTGCATCAATTGTTTTAGTCTTTTTTGTATTATTTAGTATATTTATTGCCCTTACTATATACCCTTTAATATACAGTGCGGCAATATTATTTTACTTTAAAGGAAAGAAATAATTTTGGTGATATATATGATTACTATTAAACATGCAGGATGCCTTCAATGTGCAGGTTGTTGCAGTGTTTGCCCAACCCGCGCATTAGAGCTTGTTGGAGGAAAAATAGTTTTTTATCCAGAAAAATGCATTCAATGCGGAGCATGTGTTCGAATTTGCCCTGCAAATGTGATAGAACTTAAAAAAGAGGTAAAAAAATGAAAGGCAATGATCATGATGTAATTATTATAGGAAGCGGTCCTGCAGGTTCAAGCCTTGCAAGAATCCTTTCAAAAGAAGGAAAAGATGTTCTAATAATTGAAAAAAGAAAACAAGTAGGGCTTCCAGTAAGATGCGGAGAAGGACTTGGAGCAAGGGAAATTTTAAAGCAAAATCTTTCTATTCCAAAAGAAGTTTATTCAACAGAGATTTTAGGTGCAAAAGTAGTAGCCCCAAATGGAAAATCAATCGTCTGGAAAGATGAGGAAACAAAAGGTTATATGCTTGAGAGAAAAGCATTTGACCAATGGCTTTGCGAACTTGCGATAAAAGAAGGAGCAAAATTAAAGGTTTTAATGAGAGCAACTGATTTAATAAAAAAGAATGGAAAAATTTCAGGGCTTAAGGTTTCATACAGAGAGGAAGAGGAATTTGAATTAACTGCTCCTTTGGTTATTTCAGCAGAAGGAATGGAAGCACAGATTGCAAAAAAAGCAGGATTTAATACAGTTCATAATCCTTACGATGTTGATACCTGTTATCAATATGAAATGATGGAATATTCTCATGAAAATCTGATTGAATTATATTTTGGAAGCCAGATAGCACCAAGAGGTTATGTATGGATTTTCCCCAAAGCAAACAAAAAAGTAAATGTTGGCCTTGGGATAGGTGGAAATATTTTAAATGGAACAAAACTTGGAAACATGAAAGGCTCTGATCCAAAAATACTTCTTGATGATTTTATTTCAAAAAATAAGGAATTGAAAAATGCAAGCATTCTAAATGAGTTTGGCGGGGTAATTTCAGTAGGCGCTCCTTTAGATAAATTTGTAACGGATAATTTTATGGTAATAGGGACTGCATCAAAACAAGTAGATCCAATACATGGCGGAGGAATTGCCCTTGCAATGGAATCTGGCCTTATGGCAGCAAAGATAATTCTTGATGCAAAAGGAAATTATTCACAAGAAAAATTGTCTCCATATGAAAATATATGGAAAAGTGGCCCTGGAAAAAAAGTTGCAAAAAGATTAATGCTAAGAAAAGTAATGGAAAATTTAAATGATGATGATTTAAACCATATCTTTAATGCAATTGGAGATAAGGAATTAAACCAAGTAATGAAAGGCAATTTTGCAATTCCTGTTGCAAAGGTTTTAGCAGGAAGGCCGCAACTGTTGAAGATTTTAAGTGTTTTAATTTCTTAATTTCTTTTATTCTATTTTAGTTTTATTTGTATAATTTGTTTCATTGTTTTCATTTTGAGACTGCTCAATCGAAACTATATTAAACTTAGATTCTTCGCTTTCAGGCATGTAGGCTAATTTATCATTTTCCTCGTTTTTATATATTGAATACTCAAGGCCCCGCATATCATTTTTCTGAATAAAAGGATTGCCTATAATTACAGCTGCAATAAATAAAATTATTACTCCAAGTATTATGAAAGTATTAATCGACACTCTTTTTTTTGAAGAGCTTATAAGGGGTTTTCCCTTTCATGTAGGCACATAATAGTTCCATTTTGTCCATGGTTGTTTTTTTTGTATTATGCGTGCATTTT
>CAZLIX010000004.1:0-24002 GCA_964559795.1 Microcaldota archaeon | reverse complement strand
GATGTTTTTTTAGGCTTTTCTTCTTCAGCCCATTCTATTTTTCCAAGCCCTGGCGATCTCATAGTGAGCCCTATTTTTGTTTCAGAAATATTTGATTTTAGGCTAACAGTTGAAATTTTTACAATTCCCCGATCCCCTTTTTTTATGCTTTTTTTCCCGTTTTTTGAGGCAAGTTTTTTGAGTTTTTTATTAAACATAAATTTATCCTGGCCAATCTGCGAAATATGTGCAAGGCCCTGTATTGGCCCAAGAGAACAAAAAGCCCCGAAATCAACTACATCTTTTACCTCAGTTTCATAAACTTCATTTACATAAGGCATAAATGTCAGCGCTTTGAATTTAACATCATAATATGCTGCAGCGTCCCCTGGGATAACAAGCCCGTCTCCTTGGACTGCCGTGTCAAAAACAACTACAATTACTCCCAGATCTCTATATACTCTTCGTTCATATTCTTCTCGTAAAATTCTTGTGATTGCCTCTTTTGGTTTTTCTTTAAAGAATTCCGGCGTTACTCTTACCTTATCTTCTATTTCATTTATATAAAACATAATGCTCACTTATAAAATTTGTAATAGGAATTAATAAGTGGTCATATTTTTAAATATTGGTATATCAGGATAAATAACATAATAACCATAAATTTACATTGTATTAAACTATTTTTCATATCTTGATTTTCACGAAGGCTACATGGATTAAAATCCGTGGATTTACGCCATTCGTGAAAAGCTGTAAAATTCGCATTTGCAATTCATCTCAAGACCAAGGTCGATGGATTTTTTGCGAATTTTACATTAATTGTTGCAGAGCCTTTCAAAACAAAAAACAGCCCGATAGGAAGAAGCAGTTCTTCTATTTTTCCACTTTCAAAAGAATAAGTGGAATTTCCAATCTCAAAATTGCTTAAATTTTCTGTAAATTTAATACTAATCATTTTTTTAGTTTTAATTAATGAATCCTTCATAGGTTCAAACGATTCAATATCTTTAATCTCTTTTGCAATAAACCCGGTTTCTCCATGCAATGAATTTGGCATTCTTATTAATTTTTTGATATCATATGTTACTCCTGCATCAGCATCAACACAAGATATTGGAAGAGCATCAGACACTTCCTTTATTAGCCCCTTTGAATATAATTTTTGGATATCAAATGGCGTTCTTGACCAGTTATTGTCTGAATTTATTCCTTCAATAAAACTGTCTAACTTTTTTTTATCTGCAAATCCCCTGTAAAACCGCGAAGGGCTTTTTAAAAGCTCAAAAATGAATTTTTTTACAAATCTTCCGCTGTATCCAGAATCTGTTATCGCAGGGCCTATTATTCTTCCACGTTCATCTGTTGAAAAAAATTTTTTTGTATCAAGCCCAACGCCTCTAATATAATCTACAATTTCTCTTCTTTCATGTGAGCCTAAAAGAAAAGTATCATTTGATCTTACATGTATATGATAGCCCCTGTTTCCTGAAAATACATATACTATTTCATTTTTACTAATACCAAAATCATCTTGCAAAAAGTCTTCAGAAAGCCTTATTAAATCCTCCTTTACTTTTCCAAGAGATTTATAAGCATCATATTTTCCTTCTGAATGGTAATCCAAATCAAAAACCAAATCAGCCCCAAGCCATCCCTTTTTTTCAATAGGGGTCATTGAGGGCTTTTCATAATGCGCCGCAGAAAAAGAAATGAAAAACGGAGGATTTTCTATTAAATAATTTTTAAGCTGCAATTCATTTTCAAAAGACAAATGCCTTGCATCTATCTTTTTTTCAAATCCAATTCCAAATTCTCGTTTTTCAATATCTGGTATGGAAAAGTCAGTGTTTTTGTAGTATGCTGAAAATATTTTTTTTGCAATTATTTTTTCTTGTTCATTCATTTTTTCACGCCTTTTTTGCATATTTTCCAAACAAGTCTTTTTTCCATTGTATCGGGTTTTTTATAGGACAATTTGAAACGCAAAGCCCGTATCCTTTAATCGTAGCGCAGGACGGAACCATGTATCCTTGTTTTTTTGCATGTTCTACCTGGTATTTTGCAATTTTTTCATTATAATCCGGGAAATTCATAAATAGCTCAAGTATATCTTCAACTGGAGTATTTTTTTTTATTAAATAAACTGCTAAAATCCATCTTGCTTGATGATTTAAATTTAAGTGTTTTTTCAAATCAATAAGAAGCGCCTCTATACAAGGTGGGTTATCCCCTTTTTTGAATGAAAGCTTTTCAGGAGTTATTTTTGGAAGCTCTAAAACAAGAGATTTTCCTGCATTTTCAATTTCTATCCCGAATTTTTTTATTTTTGGCATTTGTGTTATTTTCAGCCTTATTGCTTCCTGCAAGAGTCTCAAAAGCTCGTGTTTGTTTACTAAAACATACCCTTTCTGAATATTTCGCCCAATAAGCCGGTAATCTATTGAACCTGGGCTGTATTTTAAATAAGTTGAAAAATGAACTAAATATTTTTTTTGCTCCTCTTCGCTTTTTCCCTTGTTTGTATATTTATTTTTATTTTCATCTATTTTTTTTACAACTTTAAACCCGAATTCTTCCAAAAGCCTTGAAACATTTTCATTATTTTCATCATTTAAATAAGCATATGCAAGTTTTGATTGCAAAACAGCAAATTTATTTGTAATATAGCTATTATTTAAATTTGATAAAATCATTCTTGCGCATGCATAAGATCCTATCTCATTTAAAAGGCCAATTTCATTTACTGATGTGAACTTCATGCTTTTGTTGTTTAATGAGGATTTTATCTTTTCAAGGCCTTTTTCTACTAATTCAGGATTTAATTCAATTTTTGAATTTTCTATGATCTTTTTTGCAGTAATGCTAAATGGGTATTTTGCAGCAAAAGAAAGCCCTTCATCTTCCATAAAATTAAATGAAGGTTAATATTATAATTTCTTTGTTTTCATTTTCTTTTTTGTAACCTTTATTTTTCTTGCCGTTTTGTTTTGCGATGAGGCATCCTTTGTTATTTTATATACAGTTAAATATCCTGCATCAAAACATACTATTCCTGCAAGATAGGAAAAATTTCCGATTATTAAAAATGGAATTGCAGAAAATATCAAAAATGGCCTCATATCCTGCATCCACCAGGGCTTATCCCAAAATATTAATTTATCCATCTCATCAATTGATGCAAATACTAAAAATATGAAAAACGCTCCAAATGCGATATACGGAAGCCCGAAATATGCAAGTGAAAAAAGCATCATTAAATATCCGAATTTATGTGTTGGTGTATCCACTTTCCTCATTATTATTTGCGCGAGTGCAGCTGCAATAAAAATTTCTGAAAATGGTGCACGCGATATTAAATACCCAATAATTATTCCATATGAAAATGCAAGAACCCATTTTATCGGGTGTTTTCTTTTAGAATCATCTTCTAAATAATCAGTCATTTTTACAAGAATTCCGCAAAGAACTGCAAGAGCAAGATATTCTATCATGTTTATCACTTGGAAAATAACTTATTAAAAACTAATGGGAAGGCGATCGTCCCTTCGCAGTCTATTGTTATATTTTTCGATTTTTCCCTTATTTTTCCCCATGAAATTGCCTCTTTTGTTCTTGCACCTGAAAGGGAGCCGTCATATTCAGAAGAGGTGGTTATATATACAGCATAATCCAATCCATCACGCAATAAATTTACTCCTATTATATGATGTTTTGTTATTCCGCCCCCAAGTATGATTGCCCCTGTTTTTGCTGAATTAAGGCAGATTGATGCAAGCTCTCTCATATCTCCTGTCACATCTATTGAAAAATTTGGGTTTGAACCTTTAAAAAAATAGGTCTGAAGCCCAATTGCAGAGTCGGTAATCCCGGGAGAAAAAACCGGGATTTTATTTTTTGCGCACCAGTGCAAAAAGGAATTTTCATTTTCTATGGATCTTCCTATTTCCTCTATCAATTTTGAAGGGGAAACAGAACCGCCATTAAATTTTTTAAAAATAGGCTTCATTTTTTTTTTCAAGAAGAATATATCTATCATTTGGAACAAGAATATTTCCTATCCTATTGAGCCCTTTTTTATGCAGTTCCCTATCATCTAGATTAAAATCCCCAAGATAATAATCTGAGTATGCTCTGATTAGGTCATGGTCGATAGATCCACCAGTTGTTACTACAACATCTATATATTTTTTTTTCGCAAGCTCGGTAAATAATCCTCGTAATCCTGACGCCATCATATTTGCAGTAAAACCGAAAAAAACCGTTGCATTATTTTCTTTCATTTCTTTTATTATCTCAACTGCTGTGTTTAATTTTGATGCTTGAAAACCTGAACATTCAAAATCCAAAGGCATTTTAGGATCAATATCTTTTATTTTTTTCATATTTTCACATCAATACTCTTTGTTCTGGCAAGATTATCTGCCAAATCTGATGCACAATAATTAAGCCCGAATTGTTTATATAATCTTTCCCCTGTTTTTCTATTTAGGTATGCTCCATAGCATGCGCATTCAAATGCGCTATTTTTAGTATATAAGGCTCCAATAAGCCCTGATAAAACATCTCCGGTGCCTCCTTTTGTCATACCACAGTTTCCGCCTTTAATTATTTTTGTTTTAATTCCATTAGAGACAATATCTCCCTGAGGATCTTTTTTCAATATGGTGCATTTCCATTCATTAGCCATTTTTTTTACATTTTCAGTTGTTCCTTTTATATCAAAAAGCCTTTCAAATTCGATTTCATGAGGAGTAAGTATTGAATTTTCAGGAATATTGTTTTTAATTAAATTTAGTCCATCCCCATCAATAACTAATTTTTTAGAGCTCCTTATTACAGTTTTATAATCAAATTTTGCATCAGAAAGGCCTATCCCAAAAAGCGTGCAGTCCATTAGTTCCAATTTCTTAAAATCATATACTACTATCGCCTCAGGTATCTTTTTAACTGCGTTTATAAGAAATTGTTCTTTTTGCGCAGGATAAAAATATAGCAAATCAACAAATCTTCTTGCCGCAAGTATTGAAAAAACAGGGGCACCAGAATAATCTTTGCTCCCGCCAATAATCATTAATTTTCCATTATTTCCCTTATGTGAGTCTTTTTTTGGAACATATAATGTTTTTATAATCTCTCTCATCAATAAAATATCTATGTCAGGTATAAAAAGTTTTTTGTTTTTCATTTTAGTAATAATTCTTATAAATCTTTCAAACCTTTGTCTTCTTGGTTCTATTTTTTTGTATAATCTTCCGGATTATTCAGATTTTATAATCGAGCTTAGCGAGAAAAAATGGGGTGATATTTTAAGCCTGAATCTTGGAGAAGAAGGAGCAGATCAAATAGAAAATGTTGATTTTTCAAAATTAAAAGAATACTGCGCAGTATCAAGCCAAATGAAAAACCAAAGCAATATAGATGAAAGCACATTGCTTTCGAATATTTCCAAATTGGATTTTAATTTTAGCCTTGAAAACGCTCCTGAAAAAGAAGTTATTATTTTCATTGATTCATTAAGGGATGACATCTCAAATATAAATTCTACAAATGAAGTCGCGGTTTATGTTCCAGATGAATTTTGCAGTATGTTTTTAAGCAGTAATATTACAACCGTTTCCGAACTAAAAGAAGAAATAAAAAGCGAAACAAAAAACAAGGTAGAAAAACTAAGCTCATATTCAAGACTGTTTTTTATCTTTTTTCTGATTTTTTTAATTCTTGCATCAGCTGTCGATTATTTTGATGAAAAAAACCTGGGTAAAACAATAAGAAATATTTCAAAATATTGGATTTTCACTGCGCTTCCTCTTGGATGTTTTTGCATTTTAATTCTTGTATTCGGGCCAAAGCTTGTTTTAATGCTTAGCGCGATTCCAATATTAAACCAGGTTACTAACTTTTATTATCTTATACATCTTATTTTAGAGCCCATCGCGATAATCTATATTGTAATTTCAATTTTAGGTATTTTTGGCTGGGTTTCAGGATTTGGGATTCCTTTAAGAAAACGCTAGGCTATAATATTTTTTTTATTTTTAAATTAATTGACAGCGCTTCGCTCAAAGCCGCCTTTTCAGGATTTTTATTATTTTTTAAATATGCAAATGCAATCGAAGAAGAGGAATTTATAAGATGTATATAAGGGTTTGGGGAAATAGTTTTTAATACCATTTCTAAATCTCCCCCCTGCGTGCCAATTCCTGGTATTAAAAAAGGAGTATTTCCTTTTGTAATTTTATATATTTTTTTAATTGAATCTGTTGTTGCCCCGACAACAAGCCCGCAGCCCCATTTTACTGCGCTAGTTGCAATATACTCATAAAGTTTCTTGTTTTTGAATTTTAATTCCTGAAAATCAGATGCTCCTTTATTTGAGGTTTTGCATAGCATATATGCCTGTTTTTTTTCTCTTATAAAAGGAAGAACAGAATCCTCTCCCATATAAGGCGAAATAGTAATTCCGTCTGCTTTAAAAAAATCATATGCTTCTTTTGCATATGCCTCAGAAGATAGTCCGATATCTCCCCGTTTCCCGTCTAAAACTATAAATACCTTATTTTTGTATCTTTCAATTAGCTCTTTTAGGGCAAAAAGCCCTTCAAATCCATATTGGGCAAAATAAGCATAATTTGGCTTTATTGCACTTATCTGGCTTTCAAGAATAAGCTCATCTATTATATTTGAATAAAAATCAGTGATTTTTTCATTTATGCTTCCTTCAGAGTTTATTTTTTCAAGTATAGGATCTATACCAAAGCATAATATACTTTTATATTCTTTTGAAAATTTTTCAAGTGGATTATTTTTCATAGTAAAAATAGACCTTTAAACTTTTTAAACCTTGTAATATATATTTTTATTATATACACATATGTAAATTATACAAATATAGGTTTATCAAATGTCAAAAAATAAAAAGATAAAAAATGTTTCAGTCCGTTTTGCGGAAATTATCGAGCTTTTTTCTTATTTTAATCTAGTCCCGGCGCTTTTGCCGCTGTTTATTTTCGGGCTTGCGGATTTTAATTTTTCCCTATATTTTATTTTACAGGGCATTGTAATGCTTGTTTTTGCAAGGCTGATAAAACAGTTTTTCGGCCCAATTGATGAAGATATTCCCTTTAGCCATAATCTTATTGCAATTGTTTTTGCATGGATATTAATTCCGTTTTTTTGCAGCTATGTTTATTTTCAAACAGGCCTTGGACCTCTTGATTCCTATTTTGAGTCTGTTTCTGCATGGACAACAACAGGGTTTAGCATCTATTCAAATCTTGAAAATATCCCAAAACAGGTGATTTTTTGGAGAAGCTTTGAGCAATGGCTCGGAGGCCTTGGTATTGTTTCGTTGGTTTTTTTTCTTTTTGAACAAAAAACAAACCCATTTTTGTTTACAAAAACAGAAGGGAGAACTGATTTTATAAAACCAACTATAAAAGGGACAATGAAAACCATAATTAAAATCTATTTTCTTTTAACATTCATAGGCCTTTCTTTTTTATCTTTTGCCGGAATGGATTTTTATAGCGCATTGAATATTTCAATGACTGCAATACCCACAGGGGGCTTTATTCCCTCATACGAGCTTCAAACAACATTTTTTCAAAATATTATCATTATTTTTTTAATTATTCTTGGTGCGACTCCATTTTTCATCCATTACAATTTGTATAAGGGAAGAATTTCTGCCATTTTTAATTATACGCCGTTACATCTAATGATTTTACTGATTATTGCAGTTTCATTAATCGGGATCTATAATGGAATAGAACCAATAAATTCTTTCTTCCACAGTGCATCTGCAATGACAAATGCAGGATTTTCAATTTCAAAAATTGATTCCTCTCTTGGTGGGTATTTTTATGCTCTTATAATTCTTATGCTTATTGGAGGATGTCTTGGTTCTACCGCAGGGGCTGTAAAAATAGACAGGGTTTTTATAATACTAAAAGGAATAAAGCTCAAAGTTGAAAAGATGCTTTCTCCTCCAAATGCAATTGTGATAGAGCGTTTTATGAATCATTCTATAAAAGATGAACATATCTCAAATGCTGCGATAATAATTTTAATTCATTTAGGGGTTTTTTTAACCGCTTCATTTATATTAAATTTATATGTAAATGATTTTTCTTCTTCTCTTTTTGAAATTGCATCTGCCATGGGAAATGTTGGCCTTAGTGATGGGATAGTCGGACCTTTGCTTCCAGTTGAATATAAAAGTCTTTTCATATTTCTTATGATTGCAGGAAGGGTCGAGTTTTTGACCTTTTTAGTATTTGTTGTATCTATATTTAGAAAATAAGGTGTTTGTTTATGCATGCGATAATAATTGGTGCTGGAAAATTCGGTTCTCAGCTTTTAAAACATATGATAAAAGATGATTGGGATGTTGTAATAATTGAAAAAGATGAATCATTGGCCCAGGAAATAACTGAAAAATATGGAGTTCTAGTCTTATGCGGAGATGGAACAAGAATGGACCTTTTAAAAGAAGCTGAAATTGAAAAGGCAGATGTTTTTGTTTCAGCAACAGGGGCAGAAGAAGTGAATATTTTAAGCGCCCTTCTTGCAAAAGACCTAGGCGTCCCAAAAGTAATTGTAAGGATTGGAAATCCAGAATACAATGTAATTCTTGAACGTTTTAAAATAGATTATGTCCTGCTTCCAGAGATTACCTCTGCAGATTATGTTTATGATATTGTAATCAAAAGCCCTTCAAAAGATGTAAATCATCTTACAATTGAAGGAGGTTCTGTAATGAGAATAAAAGTCGAGGAGAGCTTTTCAATTGTTGGCAAAAAAATAAAAGATATTAGACTTGATGAGGATTCGGCAAGAATTATCGGCATCGCAAGAGACAAAAAAACCGGGCTTATCCTTCCATATATCGATGATAAGATTGCTGAAAACGATATATTGTATATAATATCACGAGAGGATTATTTGCATAAAATCTCAAAAATAATCCGCTAATTTTTTTTATGCATTAAGTCCACGCAATATAAAGTATGCGCCAAATATCAAGAACAACACTATTATTATCCAGGCCCCGTATTTTTGCAAAAATATTTTCAAAGGCAGTAGTATTTTCTCTGTTTTTTTAGGATATAATAAATAAGTTCCAAGAGGCAATATTTCTGGAAGAAGAAAAAATAAACTGCATATCACAGTAATCAAAAGACCATATATCATTGAAGGATCATATGAAAAAATCTCTTTTACTGCAACTGTGTACAATGTAACAGCATCAAAATTTGTAATATTGATTAATACTCCCAGAAGAAAGAACTTTCCTATTTTTGGTGATGTTGATTTTATTTTTTTAAAATCTGCATGTTCCTGCTTATTCCTATAATAATATGTATATACTGCAAACAAGATAAAAAAAATGCCGATTCCGATATTTAATTTTTTTGATGGATCCCCTTCGTTTGGTATTATTTGCCCGGTTCCGATAAGATATCCAAGGATTCCTAGAAAAACTGCAACAACTATTCCTCCAAACAATAAGGCAAATGCCCTTTCTTTAGTATATTTTTCATTGCTTAATACTGCAATCATCAAAGCAAAAATTCCAGGAGAAAGGCACGAGCCTATTGCAAGCGGAAGAACACTTATCAAAAGTCCGAGCATATTTTTATTTTAAAAGATAAGTATTTAAAACTAGATTAGAAAAAAGAAAAAAAAGAAAAAATTATTTTTTAAATTGGGATAACATTATGAATGATAATCCTGCAAAAAGCATGTAGATTCCAAACAAAAGCCCCATTACCCATACTGAATCAATAGGCCATGCAAGTATTATCAAAATTCCCAAAAGAATTGTGATAGCACCGTCAAATAAGAGCCAGCCATTGTTCATTTCGGATTTTAATGTAAATGCCCCATAAATTTTTATTAATCCCTGTATTATTAGGTATATTCCCAAAAGAAGCGTTAATACAATCATTCCTGCTGTTAAGTTAAATAACAATAATAGCGCAAGAATTATTGCAACAATTCCTCCAAGAAATACGAATAAAAATCCGGTCCATTTCTGGGCAGTAAATGCAAGAACCAATTGAGCAAGACCTACAAACAATAGGACAAGCCCTATCAATATCTCAATTGTTACTGTTCCTGAAATTGGGAACATTATTATTAGAAATCCAAAAAATACAAATAAGATTCCAAGTGCAAGAAACCATCCATTTAAGGCTCCCTGCTCATTTAAATTGACATTTTTAGTTGCCATTTTAATTTTCACCCTGCCTTTGATTAAACTTATTAAGTATTTAAAAGTTTGCATAGGCTGAATTTCAAAAATTTTAGACTTCTTTTTTAAAAAAATAAAAAATATTTACAGGTATTCCTCAATGAACATTTTTGCAGTTTGATATGAATAGCTTAAAAGCAAAGGCCCGATTAAAAGCCCAAGTATTCCAAAATACGCTATCCCAACAATTACCCCAAGAACTGAAATAATTGGATGGACATCCCCTACCTTTCTTTGCATCCACGGTCTTATATTTTCCATTACCGTAAGTATAAAACCAAGGATTGTTATTCCAATCGCAGCTTCAGTATTTCCTGACAAAAATTCCATTATTGCAACAGGAATCCATACAAAAGGTATCCCAACAAAAGGAATGAATGTTAGTAGGAATGCAATAAATCCTAGAATAACTGCTCCTGGAACATTGAAATATAAGAACACGAGCGTTAATGGGACAGATTGTATTAATCCTATTAATAAGGTGCATACTAAAACCGAATAGGTTATCTTGTCAAATTCATGAGCAAGCTTTTTTGTATTTTCCTTATTGAATGGGAAAAGCCTTTTGCTTGCAGAAAGTATTTTTTCTTCTTCTGTCATAAGATAATAAAATACAAAAATGAAAACTAAAAGCTGCAATACAAAATTTCCAGCGCTTTCAAGAGAGCCTAATATCAGATTTTCAAAAAAGGTGAGTATTTTTGCAAAAGAGCTTGTTAGCTGCGCAGTCAGACTGCTTCTTAGGTTGAAATCAGGAAATATATTTTCAATAAATGCTACATTTTCTGCAATCATTTTAGTATAAATAGCAGTATTTTCTGGGCTTAATACGTGGAGAGCCTCATTTACAAGTATATTTATGCTAAGCAATAATGGAATTCCGACAACTATCATTGCTATAAATATTGTCAAAAGACCTGATGCAATTTTCCCAAAATTCCATTTCATAAAAAATTTATATAATGGCATTAAAAAATAATAACCGAAAAATGCAAGAAATACCGGGATTATATAATCCCATAGGACAAGGCCGACAAGATAAAGCATGAATACAAGTGCAAAAAGCGCAATTGCTATTTTGACCTTTTTATCCTTTTCAAAATTAATTTTATTTAATCCCATGACATCTTTTATTATTGCTATAATTAAAAAGCTTTCTTTAATTTAAAATTAGAAAATAATAAAAAGAAAAAAATAAAAAAAACTAATAATCTCCGCCCATATCCATTCCAGGAGCTCCCATGCCTCCCATTCCGCCTGGTGGCATTGAAGGTCCTTTTCCTTTTGAGCTGATTATATCATCAATTCTTAAAATAAGTCTTGCAGTTTCTGTTGCAGAGGTTATTGCCTGCCTTTTTACTTTTTCAGGCTCTAAGACTTCTCCTTTCATATCAGAAACTTTTCCTTTCATTACATCAACACCGAAAGTTGTTTCCTCTTTTGCGTGTTTGTTTCTAAGAGATACAAGGGTGTCTATCGCATCCATTCCTGCATTTTCTGCAAGTGCTCTTGGAATTGATTCAAGGCTTTCTGCAAAACCTTGGATTGCAAGCTGCTCTCTTCCTCCTATTTGTGTTGCATAATCTTGTAATTGCTTTGCAAGTTGCATTTCTGCAGCTCCTCCTCCAATTACATATTTTCCACTTTCAAGAGCAGATGATACTGCTCCAACGCAATCAACTACTGCTCTTTCTACTTCGGAAACAACATGTTCCGTTCCTCCTCTTACAAAAAGGGTTACGCTTTTTGGGTGCTTGCATTTTTCAACAAAAACCATTGATTCTCCTGCAATTTTCTTTTCATAAACTTCTCCGGCAAACCCTGTTTCCTTTGCACTTAATACATCAACACTTGACATTATTTTTGCTCCAGTTGCCCTTGATAATTTTTCCATATCGCTCTTTTTTACCCTTCTTACTGCAATTATTCCTTCTGATGCCAAATAATGCTGTGCGATATCGTCAATTCCTTTCTGGCAAAATACTACATTTGCCCCAGATGTTTTTATTTTTTCAACCATTCCTTTGAGCATTTTTTCTTCTTGTTTTAAGAATGCCTCCATTTGCTCTGGCGAAGTTATTTCGATTTTTGCATCTGTTTCTGTTTTTTCTATTTCAAGTGCTGCATCAACAAGTGCGATTTTTGCATCTTTTATTGATTTTGGCATTCCGGAATGGACTATTTCTTTATCAATCAAAACACCCTTTATTAAAGATGTGTCTATTACCTCTCCGCCTGCCTTCTTTTCTATTTTAATTAAATCATCATCTATTGAAATTATTTTTCCTTTTTCTTCTGCAATTTCTTTTACTGCATCAACTACTAATTTTGATATTTTTTCTTTTTCAGAGTCGCTTCCGATTCCTTTCGAGCCCATAGATATCAATGCGATTTTTTGAAGTATTGCATCATCTTTTATTGTTACTTCGCTTGAAATCGTTTTTAGAATATCAAGTGCTTTTCTTGATGCAAGCTCATATCCTTTAATTACTGTTGTTGGGTGAATATTTTGATCAATTAAATCTGCAGCTTTTTTTAACAGGTTTCCTGCAATCACAACAGATGTTGTTGTTCCATCACCTACTTCTTTATCTTGTGTTTTTGCAATTTCAACCATTAGTTTTGCTGCCGGGTGGTCAACATTCATTTCTTCAAGTATTGTCGCCCCGTCATTTGTAATTACAATATCTCCAAGATCGCTTACAAGCATCTTGTCCATACCTTTTGGTCCAAGGGTTGTTTTTATTATATTTGCAACCGCATATCCAATAGCCATATTTATTCTCATTGCGTCTCTTCCCAAAATTCTTTGGGATCCTTCAGGCAGAGCCTCACCTTTTACATTTGCCATACAAAATCACCTTTTTAATAGAAATTTCCTTATCATATTTTAATTTAAAAGAACTTGTAAAGATTAATTTGACCGAAAATTATTTAAATATATCTTTTAGATTAAATTTGCATCAGTAATAAAAAAGAAAAAAGGAATATTTTTAGTTTCAACCACCAGTTACTCTGCGTGTTACCATTTGCGCGGGGGTTAATTCATTAATTGGTTTTTTTAACTTACAAGACAAACTAGTAGCTTCTCTTAATTTTCCTCTTTCCTCTACTTCTTCTAATCTTCTTAAAAATGTATTAAGGTTATTGGTTATTGTGGCCCATTCCAAAGGCTTATCTCGTTTCAGGTCATCTAAGTAATTTGTAATAATTTCATATGTCTTATCGTATCCAATCCTTTTTGCAAGACCTTCATCCATACCTATTATTCTGCTTTCAATCAGTTTATCTGCCATTTCCATTATATTTGGAACTATATCTTCATCTAAAAGCTCCCCATAATAAATTACTTTTTTATCTAGAGGTACTCTGTCCCATGCAGTAATCATATAAAATAATTCTTCTATTTCTTTTTTGCTAACTTTTCCATCTGCGATTAATTCTGCAATCTTTTTGCCTTTTGTATCAATTACCTCTTTAGAAGGCCTTTCATATTCAATGTATCTTATATAGCGAACCCCACCATCAGAAAAATCTGAAATAACTTCATCTGATCTTGCAACTCTTGCTTTTCTTATTTGTTTTGTCCCAAGAGGCGCTACTAACTCTTTATATACGCTTGTAAGATAGTTTTCTTTTAAATGCTTTTTTATCTTATCCATTTCCCATTCAGTATATCTTCCTTGCGCTAATTTTAGGAACTTTTCCTGATATTTTAATATCGTTTCTTGATTGAAAAAATATACTCCTTGCACTGCTTCTATGTATCCATGGCATTCCTCGTATAATTTACTATATTTATCTGCAATTTCTTCTAGCATTCTTTTAGCAGCTAATCCAACTTTATCATCTGCCAAAAAAACAGCAAGTTCATCTATATTTCCTTTGCCTGTTTCTAAAAATTTGCTAAGGGCTTCCATCCAAACTAATTTATCCTTGCTATCTGTATTTCTTAAATTTTTATATATTCCATCAAGCATAATATTTTCTATATTTGGAATTTTTGTTAATGCTGCACTAAATATATCTGAGTATTCACTTGTGCAATTTTTAATTTCTTCAATCGTCGCCCCGTTTTCAAGCATTTTTCTTATTATATCTATTATATTTTTCCTTGCATTTCTTTGTTCTTCATAACCACCACAGGTATACAATTCATTCCAATTAAATCCTCTCCTGTATCCACCGCCCATACCGCTTCCATTCAAATAATAAAAATTAACTGCCTTAAATGATGTATTTAATACTTCTGGCAAAAGCTCCGGGCTTTTTATATTTCCTGCCATTTGTATATAATATTCATCATAATACTTATTTTTTACATACTTTTCAACAAATACTTTCTCTGCTTTTAAAATTCCAGTCATTGACAATACCTGATCGCATAATATTTGTTTACTATGTGTATTTCCTTCGTAATTCGTTATTTTTTGTGTTGCTATATCTATTATCAATTCAAGTGCAATTTCATCTTTTTTTGCCCATTCAACTAATCTTTCAACATCATCTTTTTTGGCATAAAAATATCCTTCTCCTAATAATATATCCAATATAAATTTGTGCGCCATTGTTTTTTTTGCAAATTCACTTAATTTTTCTGCGCCATTTTTTGCATCAAGCTTGTAATATTTTTCTTGTATCATCCAATCATTTAATTCTTGTTTAATATTTTCATTTATAGTGGTCATTTAATCACATGATTATACTTGTTGAGAAACATTTAAAAAGTGTTATTTTATACATTTATAAGTATTTTATTATCCAACTGCGATCTTTTTTTAAAATCTAAATTTTCCTGTTTTTTTGAAAATTTGCTTGGCTTTGGAAGTTTTTTTATTATCATTTTAGAATTATTAAATTTATTTATCTTATTTCTTATAAACATTAAAAGTTCTGATTTTATCCAATCTAATTCTTCTTTCGGAGCGCAATTTTTTATTTTTTCTAAATATTCATTTACTATTTTTATTGATTTTTCAAGTCCAATACGCTGGATATATCTGCTATCCATAACTGCTATTTTTCCTAAATTGGCCAAATCTGGATAACCCAGCCTAAAAATTATTTCGTTTATTATTTTTTCTCTTGCATTTTCTCCTTCTATTTTTTCATTTTCAAACAATTTTGTATTTTTTAAGAATTTAAATAAAAGATATAATGTTTCTTTTTCATATCCAACCAAATTTTCAATATAGGAAAGATCATGATAATAAAATACTTTAGCAAATGCAATTCCTTTTGGGTCTCCTATTTTTATTAATGCGTTTGCCACTGCTCTTCTGGCAAATTCAGATTTATCTGCCAAATGCATTATTAGAGGAAATACTGCTTGTGTTTCTCCAATTTCTCCTAATGCAGATGCCACCCGCTCTGTAATGCTACTCAAATTACCTAATAAAAAAGGAATTATTGATTTATTTTTTGTCTCTCCAAGAGCTTTTATTATATTTTCTTTGATAAAAATATTATTCGATTCATTAAAAAGTTTGATTATCTTATCTATTGATTCAGAGTCGTTTATCTGGCCAAATTTTTTTTCAGCCATGTTACTTACCCGCCAGTGTTTGTTTTGAAGAAGCCATATTAAAATCTTCATTGCCTGCTCATCATAGCTGGCTTTTAAAAGCCCTATTCCAACTATTTTGCTGCCAAGATCTTCGTTGCACATCAATCCAATGCAATCTTCAATGTTAATTATTTTTTCCACATAAATCTGTTCAATCAATTTGCAGGCCATTTTATACTCGTCATCGTTAACTTTGTCTTTATTAAGGCTTTTAATTAGAAAATCAATCGATTCTTTTGGTTTTGCATTAACTATTCTTTTCAATGCCTTTTTCGATCCTTTTGAAAATTTTAGGAGACAGTTGGCATCAAATATCTCAAGCAGTACGTTTATGGTTCTAGGATCTTCTGCAAGGCCCAATGCATTTGTGCAGCCCATTCTAATGCGCAGTTCGATATCAGGTGATTTTAGCGAAAAAGATCCGGCATTCATTCTTGCAGTATAAGCAAGATCTCCAAGCAACCAATCATTGCCTTTTGCCACTTCTGCAACTATTCTTATTGCATCTTGCTTTATTTTTGGATTTTCACTTGCAATTAAGTCTTTCGGAACTCTAAGCTTATATTTATCAAATTGGCCCTTTGGTGGCATTTCGCCTCTTTTTATAAGTCGGCGCAGCCTTTGCTGTGCGATAAAATTGCCAACTATATTAGACATATATTCATTTTTCTCAATTGTTTTTAAAAAGTTATTTATTATTAATTTTTATGAATTAAATATATTTAAGTATTTATACTTTCTTTTTATCTTATGAAATCCGCTAAAAAAAATACTATAAAAACAAAAACAATTCCAAAAAAAGAAGATTCAAAAGAAACCGCAGATCCTGCGCTTTCAAAAGATCTTGAAGAAATTAATAAGATGTTTGCAACAATCGGGTTTTATCCCGTTGCAGCAGATATCTTTAAAAGGGATGAAGCAAAAAATTTTATTTTGGAGAAATATCAAAATGGAAATGAAATAATAAAACAAAACATAAATCATATGGTATTTGAAAATTTAACCCAGTTTTGGGATTTCAGGTCACCTTTTAATTTCGGTTTTTTCAAATCTAAATTTCCAAATGAGGATCCAAAAAGGCTAAAACTTTCAACATATCGCGCAATGTTCAATTTTTATTCATCAGTTGAAGGCTCCATCTTTTTGATTTCACTTCTCGGAGAATTTAGTGATGTCGCTTCAGCAAAAATGCTTACCCACCTTTTTAGTTATTATTCATCAAATGATTCAGAAAAATTTCGCATGCTGCGTATCGCAGTAATCGATGCTTTAGGGGAGTCTGATTCAGATTATGCACTAAGATCTCTTATAACTTATGCAAATAATATTGATTCCGAACGGCTTACCCATAAGATATTTTCAGTTCTTGTAAAATGGGATGAAAAAATAGATTCAATTAAATGGGAGCAGAATGAAAAAAGGAAATTAAAAAAATCATTAAATGAATTGATAAGTGTATTGAAAAATAATGAGGACTCCTATGTAAGATAATTTATTTTACATAATCATAAATTAGATTTGTCTTGCATTGCGCATATTCTTCAAAATATCCAGATAAAAATAATTTCAAATATCCAAGATATGGCAGCTGCATTATTTTTTTCCCATGTATTTCTTTTGCAGGAAGATTTCCGATTTTATAATTATAATCATACATTTGTATATCTAAAATTGGGTTATTATCTCCTTTTGTAAGGTAATAAATGTCACCTTCTACATTAATCTTGAAATAAACCCGATGTATAATATCTCCTACATAAGAAAAATAAGTTCCCTTTTCAGGTACATATACTAAAATATCATTTGAGAGGTTTATTGGGTAATTTTTTCCGTTGTAATCTACAAAAATCGTGCAAGGCTCAATCATTGTTTTTCCATCGTTATATTTCATATCACATTTTGCGTAATGGAATGTGAAATTCCCTTTTTTTTCAATAAATTTTTCAGGCGAATAATAAAAATAATTACACATCGTGTCTTCATTTTGGCTGCAATAAGAATATAGAGATCCTTTTACTTTGAAATTTTCTCCATCAAATTCAACAATTGAATCATAATTATTTATCTTTTCAAATTCGGCCTTACTCATATTTATTTCATATCCATTTATTTCGCTTCCCTGCACAATAACCATATCTCCTCTTGAAAGCGCTGGAAGCATACTGCAAGAAACAATTCCTGAAATCGGAACAGATGTATTTAATATAAATTGAAGGCCGAACCAAAATGCGAGTATCAAAATAATAGAAATAATTGTATCTATTACTTCGTGCTTCCACCCGTTTTTTCTTGCCCCTGTATTTACTTCTGTTGCAACAAGCCATAACATTAAGACAAGGGTGGCTACTGCAAAAATTATATTTTTTGTAATTATAAAAAGGGCAAAAACAAGAACAAAAAGAACCCCTTTCCAATTTTTTATTATTTGTTCTTTTGCCTTATTTATATCGATGTTTCACACCTTTTTTACTAATTTATTTACTTCTTCTATTTCGCCTTTAATCCTGTCAAGAACAGAGAGAAGTATTTTTTTTGGGTCTTTTTTTGATTTTATTATAATTTTTATTTTTTTATCAAGCGGGTGCTCTTTTTTATACGCCCCAAATTCAACATCTTTTTGTTCATTTAAATAAAGTGAAATAAGTTCCCCAAGACCCTCTTCACCATTTATTATCTCTATTTCAAGCGTATCTTTTTCATTTTTAATTACATTAAGTTCCTCTTTCATTATTCTCCACCTCAAAATCATAAGTACTATATACCCTCTTTTTTAGGAAAGCTATTAAAAATGTAATCTTCTTTTTTATTATATGGTCAAAACCCTGATATTATGCATAGACAGAGATAATGACCTTTATGAAAAAGCAAAAGTAAATGGTCCTGTCATAGGAAGACAGGCAAATTTGGATGCTGCAACAAAACTTGCACTTGCAGATCCTGAAGATGTTGATGCAAATGCAATGTTTTATGCAATAAAATTATATGATTCTCTTTCAAAGACAAATAAAATGGAGGTTATAACCCTCACAGGCCATAAAAAGCTGGGCTATAAAGCAGACAGGGAAATTTCAAACCAGCTTGATAGGATAATCCGGGAATTTGGCTCAAATTCATGCATTCTTGTAAGCGATGGGGCATCAGATGAGGAAATAATTCCTGTAATAAAATCAAGGCTTACAATTGATTCAACAAAAATAGTTTATGTAAAACAGGCAAAAGAACTTGAAAAAACATATTATGTAATTTTGGAAAAATTAAAAGATCCATATTATGCAAAAATTGTTATCGGAGTTCCAGCCCTTCTTTTGCTTATATTTTCATTTGCGAGTTATTCTGGATTTGGGTGGCAGCCTTTTGGAATACTTTTAGGTTTTTACCTGCTTTTTTTCAAAGGTTTTGGGTGGGAAGAAGATATAAGTTCATTTCTTTCAAACCTTAATTTTTCATTCGACAGGGTTTCTGCAGTTGCAAATTTTTCTGCAATAATTCTTTTAATTATAGCTATTTTTGTAGGCAGTCAGGCATATTCTACTTCGGTTAAATCAGGATTTGTACTTCAAAATACGATTGCATATGTGCTTTTGAGCATAATCCCATTAATTCTTATAGGGGGGCTTTTGATATATATTGGAAAATCAATAGATGCAATACTTGATAAAAGATCATTTGTAGTTACAAGATATTCTTTATATGCAATTGCATTAGTTTTGATAAGCCTGATAATTGATGTCGGCGCAAATTGGATATTAAATATTAATACTCCTTATGTAAGCTTTTCAGATTTCTTTTTTACAATACTTTCTTCCTTGATTATTGCATGGATTTCAATAGTTGTAATAAATATGATAAGGGTCCAAAGCCTTCTTTCAATGAAGCTTGAAGGAAAAGAAGTAATAAATTTAAACGGAAGCTTTATTGGAAGAGTTGTAGGGGTTGATGGGGCAAATAGCTCGGTAATTCTTCAAAATTCATTTGGAAAAAGAATTTCCCTTTCGTTTGATTCAGTATTTTCAGTAACTGATCAAGTAGTTGTAAAATCATTCCTATAAAATAATAAAATAATAAAAAATAAAAATATTACCAAGGATAAAATCCGGCGTTTTCCTGAAAGTCCTTTATTTTTTGAAGTTTATCCAAAGGCTTGGCCATTTCCAATCCTTCAACACCCATATCAGATGCTGCTTTTTTTAATTCGTTTAACCTTTGCTTAATTTCTTGGGGATTTTTATTTTGCATTGATTTTTTATGGGAGTTCATAATTCATCACCCCCATTTATATAAAATCCATCTTTAAATTTATTTTTTGGATTTTCTTTAAAACTAGGTTCTTTTAAAAAATAGCTGCTCGCTACACCCTTACTGGATTTCATACCACCCGATCATATTTTTTTCACCTCAAACGCTTATTTTTAAGCGATTTTTATTAATTATTTTATTTTAATAGTATTTAAATCTGTGTCACAAAATTAATAAGAATGTTTTAAATATTCTTTGGCATAAAATATTAACATTGGTGTTTGAAATGAATTTTCAGCAAAAATCAATAAAAAAGATGAAATATATTTTTTCAGTCGCATGCATTGGCATTGGAATGGCAGGTTTTTTTAGAGTCGATACTGCAAATATTTCTGAAAATACAAAAGCAACTTTTTTTTCAAGACAATCTCTTTTAGAAGAGCCAATATGCAGGGAAGGAGGAAATGTGATAATAGGGCAGTTTGTTATTCCAAACGGCACCAATTTTAATTTCAGAGGCTCTGATTTTAAGTTCATAATATTTGAAAAAGAGAATGCAACTCATCTAAAGCTTGTTGGAAAAAATGAAGATCCAGCTAAGGTCAAATCCTATTTAATTAAAGAATGCAAATAATATTTATTATATTTTTTAGTGTTAAGGCAAGTATTTAAATTGTTTTAATTATTTGTTTTATTATCTGTAGGTTGATGTTATGAATTTCAAACAAATCAGAAATGTTGCAGTTTCTTCTTCAAAAGGTTTATTTTTCGGAGCGGTTTTTGCAGGGTTTGTTTATGGAGTATTAAAAATCAATTCCCATTCAATTGAAAATAATGTACAAAGAACATTTGCCTTAAAATCAATCATTACTGATACAATTTGCACTGATAATTCAAATAGAATTATGCTTAGAAATGGTAATGATAAAACACGTATTCTTTCAGGAACTACATTAATTGAAAATGGCGAAAAATTCACCTTATCTATATATGATGTCGACTTTCGCAATAAACAATCTCGTGTTCGTATCGAATGGCCAGGACAAAACGGCAGAATTATTTCAGTTCCTTTATGTGAAAAAATAAATAAATGAATTTTAATGATTATTTTTATATACTTTTTCTATTTTTTTCATAAGTATTCTCTTTTTTGCGCAGTCTGCAAGCGCATATTCCAAAACCTGCACAAAATTTTTAACTTTGTTTATTTTTATTTTTTCTTTTTTATCCCCAGATAAAAATATATCCTTAAAATTTGATTCAGGAACAATTGCATTTTCTATTCCGGAGTCAACTGCTGCTGTTAATTTTCCGCTAACTCCGCCAACTGGCAAAACTTCCCCTCTGACATCAAGTGAACCTGTCATTGCAAAATCCTGCCTTACAGGTATTCCTTCAAGAGCAGAAATTACTGCAACTGCAATTGAAATTGATGCGCTGTCCCCTTCAAGGCCCTCGTAAGTTTGTAAAAATTGAATATGTATATCCTTTTGTGAAATGTCTCGTTCCATATATTTTTTTATTATTGCAGAAACATTCATTACGGCTTCTTTTGCAATAGTTCCAAGTTTTCCTGTTGCAATAACCCTTCCTTCTGATTTTGAAGAGGATGGTGTAATTTCTGCAACAATTGGCAAAACTAATCCTGCATTAACATCTCCAAGAACTGCCAAACCATTTACCCTTCCTATTTCAGAGCCAGAGGTCATTATAATCTGATAATCCTTTTTTCTTTCAATTATTTTTTTCCCAAGCTGAGTTTCTATTGTAACTGATATTTTTTTTGCCTTTTCAACATGGCTTTCATCAACAATTAGTGCATTTTCTTCTCGTGCAACATCTCCTGCAGCCCTTACAAGCCCTCCAAGCTCTCTTAAATTCATCGTAAATTTCTTTTTCCTTCCAGATGCTCTTCTTGCCTCATCTATTACTGCAACCACTGCATCATAATTAAATTCAGGGATTTTTTTGTCCTTTCTAATCTCTTGTGCAACAAATTGGACAAGCTTTTCCTCGTTTTGCTCATTGTCATCCATTTCATCTTCCATATATACTTCATATCCTGCCCCTCTTATTCTTGATCTTAGAGCAGGATGAATCATTTTAAGATCTGGAAGGTTTCCAGATGCGACAAGTACAAAATCGCAAGGGACGGGTTCTGTTTTAACAAGCGCCCCTGACGAATTTTCACTCTGCCCAGTAATTGTATATTTTTTTTCCTGCATTGCTGTTAAAATTTCTTGTTGCCAGTTCATTTTTAATGATGCAATTTCATCTATAAATAATACTCCTTTGTTTGCTTTTTGTATAGCCCCGCTTTCAATTCTTAAATGTGCAGGGGTTCCCATTCCTCCGCTTTGGAGAGGATCGTGCTTACAATCCCCAAGAAGTGCACCTGCCTTTGTTCCTGTTGCATCAACAAAAGGAGCATTTTTTTTCCCGCTATTATCTACTATTAATTTCGGTTTGTTTGATTCAAAAGGGGAAAGTTTTCTTGCAAGGCCTGCTGTTGCCCCTGATAATAAATAAAGTATTGAAACTCCAAAAAGAACTGCAATTATAAGCCATTTTAAATTTTCCTCAACCTCTGCAAAAAATATTACTCCTAAAAGAATTACCCCGACAAGAAGTATTATTATTGAATTCGGAGGTGCTTTTGTATTTTCTTCCTGGCTTTCCTGTTTTGTTATTATTCTTCTTCCAAGCCCTATTTTTAAAATATCTGGAATTTTTTTCTTTTCATTGCCCATACTAAGGTTTTTTATTGCAATTAATTCCTGTTTTGTATAATATTGCATATACATTTGATTTTTTTTAAGGTATTCATAATCAGGATAGGTTTTAACTGCCCGTATTACAGGATTATTGTCATTTGCCTGGTTTTTGTAAACTAAAATATCTTCTAATTCTTCAGAAGGCATAAGTTCTGCCATTGCCTGTGCAAGCATTGATTTTCCAGTTCCAGGGCTTCCGATCAATAATACATTTCTTTTTTGTCTTGCCGCTTTTTTTATTATTTTTACTGCCGCCTCCTGGCCAATTACTTGATCTACTAGTTTATCTGGAATTTTTATTTCCTTTGTATTTTCAAATTTTTTCATTATATACCTCAAAAAATATTGTATATCAATTATGCAAATCTTCTAATGCCTAAAACAAAATAAAAGAAACACTTTTTAATTACTTATGTGGTTTTCTTATTACTATGCCCAGATGTTTTATTGCAATAAATCTTTTTGGTAAAAGAAGCAGGATAAAAGAAAATATAATACCTGTCCTAAAAGAATTAAAGGAGAAAGGCGTGAACACCATTCATCCTGAAAATATTCATTTTACAATTAAATTTTTAGGAGAATTAAAACAGGATAAAATTCAAAAAACAATTAGTATTTTATCAAAAATAAATCCACCGAAATTCAAAATAAAAATAAAAGGGCTCGATGCGTTTCCAAGCAAAAAATATATTAGAATAATTTATGCATCATCTAAATCAAATGAGCTTGATAATTTTGCAAAAAAAATAAACGATTCTCTTTTAGGGACATTTGCAAAAGAGCCATTTGTTGCCCATTTAACTTTGGGCAGGGTTTCAAAAAAATTAGAGCTTATCTCAATATTGAAAAAATATGAAGGAAAATATTTCGGTTCTCTTGAAGTAAGCTCTTTTGAGCTTATGTCCTCAGAGCTTTCAAAAGAAGGCCCAAAATATACAATTCTTTGGAGCTCTTCTGAATTGAATGGGCAAAATGAAAAGGTTTTAATAAACTACGGCCAATAAAATATTTCTACAATTTTTATTTAAAGGTATATATTTATGAGCAAGGCAAGAATAATACTCAAAGGAGAGAATCCAAAGGATTTAGATGCAGTAGTATCACAGATACTTGAAATTGCAAATGTATTAAAAATGAAAGTTTCAGGGCCAGTTAATTTTCCAAGGCAAAAACTCCAGATAACTGCAAG
>CAZLIX010000003.1:10197-25367 GCA_964559795.1 Microcaldota archaeon | reverse complement strand
CTGCTTATTGCTTACTCCAGCTCCGCATAATAATGGGATTTTGGAATTATTTTTTTCAAGAACTTTTAAAGAGTTGGTGATTATTTCAGGCCTTGCATTAGAAACACTTATTCCGCTTCCGATTAATTCTTTGGGCTCTATTGCAATAAAATCCGCATTAAAATTTGAAACCTCTAAAACTTCATTTGGGTTTTCAGCGCAAACAATGGATTTTAATCCGTTATTTTTCAGATTTGAAATACAATTTTTTATTTTATCCATTGGAATTCTTTTTTCAGAATGGTTTACAAGGCTCCCATTAACGCCGATTATTTTTAAGCCTTCTGATGGAATCGAGCCCGTATACGCACCAAATTGATTTGTATCTATGTGCTGGGCATAAATATTTTCATAATTTTTTTTATATTCCTTTAATATAATAGAAGGAGGGCAGAGTATTATTTGAACATCTGTTTCTTTTGAAACTTTTTTTGCAGCACTTGAAATTTCCTCTATTTTTTCAAAACTTTCCATGTAAGCTTTAAGATTTAAAACTATCATATTATTATTTAAAGAGGTTAATAATAAAAAGTATTGGAATGTTTTATTTTGCCGGGGTCGCATAATCCGGTAGTGCGCTCGTCTCGAAAACGAGTCCTTACAGGAATGCAGGTTCAAATTCCATAAATCTTTCCAGAATTCTTTTCTGGAAAATCTTTGGGGCTTTCGGGCCTTCAAGGTCATCCGATTTTGCATTCATTTGTGATAATCTCTCTATTTAATTTTCACAAATGAACGCATAGGTCCTTTCATTCATGGGGGCTTATGGGTGAAGATCCTGCCTCCGGCGTGTTTATGCGTCTGTTGTATAGCGGTCAGTATACGGGCTTCCCATCACACTTTTTGGCTTTATGTGTTTCTCATGGCAAAAAGCTGTGTTCCAAAAAACCATGTGGTTTTACTTAAACTCTTGGCGGAGAAAGCCTGTGACCCGGGTTCAAATCCCGGCGGACGCATTTTTTTATATTTTTTTTTAAAATTGCTAGAACGAAGAGTTTTGCCTTTGATTAAATATTATTTAACCTAATGTAAATTATTGTATATATTATTCTTTTTAATAAAAGATTTGGATTTGAAAGCTTTGATTTAAAAAATAATTTTTAATGCAAATGATTTTAGTTTAAAATTTCCTAATATGCCGGCTGAAACACAGAAAACATTTGTAACAGAGCCTTTGGAAACTGCAAAAACGCTTAGAGATTTTGCAAATAGGATTGCTCGAAGCTAATTTTACTATTTTTATTCTTTTTTATTATTTTCTATAATTTCTGCAAGCGCGCTTATTTTTTTCATAAACTAAAAGATATTTAAAGAGTTCGCAGCTAAGATATTTTCACATATTTTTAGATGCGTCTGTAGTCTAGAGCTTTGAATGACACTTCATTCAAAATTTGTCCTCAAAGCGGACAACGGTAGGATATTGGCCTTCCAAGCCGACGACCCGGGTTCGAACCCGCTTTTGACTTGCATATGCCTTAATGGCAAAAGCATGGTTGCAAAAGCCCTGGGAAAATTCTCAGGTCTGGCGAAAATCCCGGCGGACGCATTTATTTATATTTCTTTATAATAAAAAAACAAACCTATTTTTATTTTTCTCATTAATATTTTCTTATGCCTTCATAGCTCAGTTGGTAGAGCGCCTGTCTCGTAAACAGGAGGCCGTGAGTTCAAATCTCACTGGAGGCTAAAACATATAATAAAAAAAGATGGGGTCGCTGAGATATATCCTTTTAAACTTTTTAACTTAAAAAGTTAAATTGAACTCAAATCATCGGCTGTTTTTGAACCTTTTGAAATTTGATCTAATAAAATCAAAAGGCTCTCCCAAAGCCGACAGTCTACCAGGTTGACCTACGACCCCAATAAAATATTTATTATATATACAAAATCTTTTAAACCTCATTGAAAATAAGTGAAACCGCAAGAACAAATAAAATTATGCTAAGAACAATTTTCATCTTATTTTCATCGGCTAAAAAAACTATTCTTGAACCGATTATACTTCCAATTATAGTTCCAATCAATATAACTATTGTATATGTTATATCCATATGGCCAAAAGAATAATGGGTTATTGATGCAGGAATTGTATAAATAAGCATTATTGCAAGAGAAGTTCCAACTGCTTTTTTAAACCCAAATCCGGCATAAAGCAATAAGGGAACGATAATAACCCCGCCTCCGATACCAAAAAATCCAGAAGAAAACCCGGCAATAGCCCCAATTAATAAGAAAGTAATTATTTTTCCGTTTTTTGAAATATTTTTGTTTTCCTTAGTTTTATTTAAATAACATAAAATGCTAAGAATAAATAAAAAAATTGAAAGTAGTATTATTAGTGTTTTTTCATCCAAAAGATAAGTTGCATTTGCGCCAATTATTGCAAATATAGCTCCAGTAACCCCACATGTAATTGCAACATTTATTTCTATCAATTTTTTTCCATAATACCAAAAAGACCCGAAAAGTGCTGCAAAAGTAGTTATTGGAATTGCAGTTGCAATTGCACTATAACCCGAAAACCCGAGAAATATCCTAAGAAGTGGGATTATTATTGTTGCTCCTCCTATTCCAAATAAGGATGATATTATTCCTGCAATAGTTCCAATTATAAATGAGCCCATTAGTTCTAAAATATCCATATATTAGAAATATTTGTGCAATATTTTATATACTACTTTGTTTCATTTAACTTAGCTAGAACCTTATTCATAAATTCTGTTGCTTCATTTTTTATAACGCCAATTTTAGTATTTTGGATATTTTCGAGATAATAATCAATTTGGGCCTTTGTTCCTTCAAATTCCCCCAAATTTATCGATATCCCGCCCATTCTTTTTTCTACCTTTATACTATATCTTGCAGGTAAAATCTGTTTTTTAGCCCTTACATTTAAAATTATACCATTTTTTTGGCCATATATTCCATAAACTATTTTTCCTAAAATTAACTGTTTGGTTGTTATCATTATATAGCCCCCTTTAATTAATACTGACTGATTTTTAATTAATAATGGGGAATACTATTTAAAAATATAATCAATTAAGAAATATTCACTTTATTTTTGGAGGAAATACATATGAAACTTGAAAAACTTCTAACTAAAAAAGGGATAGTATTTTTTGTACTATTTACTCTGCTTGCATATATTGCAATGGAATTCAATTTTTCAACTCTTCTTGGAATGCCAGAAGGCCAAAACCAGAACTTTACCTTCTTTCAGTTTATAGGCCCAGTTGCAGGAGGGTTTCTTGGTGCAGGAGTAGGTATTTTTGCAGTATTATTTGCAGAATCAATAAATTTTGTAATTGCAGGAAAAGAGGCATCAGTTCTAAATATATTAAGGCTTCTTCCAATGCTTTTTGCAGCATATTATTTTGCAAAAAATAGCAAAAGGATGCTTTCAGATAAACTAGGAATTTTAATCCCGCTTTTGTGCATAGGGCTTTTTATAATAAATCCGCTTGCACAGTATGGATGGTTTTATTCTCTTTTCTGGCTTATCCCACTTGCAGCTAAATTCCTTCCAGATAGGCTCTTTTTAAGAAGCCTTGGAGCAACATTTACTGCCCATGCGGTTGGAACAGTGGTATGGATATATTCGCTTTCTTTAATAGGCACTGCCGTATTTCCAATGGAATTTTGGACAATGCTTATGTCTGTTACGCTTGGAGAAAGAATACTTTTTGCAATAGGAATTTCAATTACTTATATTGCTTTTAATACAATTCTTTCGAAGATTGACTCTCTAAATATCATAAACTTAAAGTCAATAATAAATATAGAGGAAAAATATGCAATAAGCTTGAAATCAGATTAATTTATATTTTTTCTTTTTCTTTATTTATTTTATGAAGTTTCCAAAAACCCCAGATTTTATAAATCTCTACATTTTTCCTGAAAAAACATGCAAGATGATTTCAGAAGAAACTGCTCAAAGAAAAAAAGAGCTCATAAATACATTAATGCTTTCTTTTGCGCTTAATTTTTTCCTTTTATTCATAATTCCTATTTTGTTCGAGCCTATTTCATTATCTTTGTTATTCCTTTCATTTTCACTATGGATTTTTACTTTTCTTTCAATAATTTTGATAGAATATCTAACTTTTTTGGCATCAAAGCTTATGAAAGGAAAAGGAACTTTTTTTGGTCAGCTTAAAATCACAAACCTTGCCCTTGTAAATGCGTTTTCTGCTGCAATAATTGCAAATTTATTTTATTCATTTGAAATTGCAGGAGAAGAATTTGTCTGGGGGATTTATTTTTTATTCTATATTATCCTAATCTATTTAAATTATGAAAAAATAGAATCAGTGCATAAAATAAAAGAAACAATTATCCCTTCAATTGTTTATGGGCTTTTAGCTGCAATTTCCTTTGGAATGTGGAATTCTATCCTAGTGTTCGTTTCATCGGTCTTCTGATTTTCACGTTGCACCCATTTTCAGGAACTTTTTTTTGCACTTTTCCAAGCATTCCATCTTGTTGCAATGGATTTGTGCATGCTAAATTCTGCCGAATGGAATTCAATTTTTCATTTGCATAATTTCTTATATCTGCTGGTATGTTTTCATTTTTAGAAATTAGGATTAATTCTCCTAATATATTTTTGTATAATATATCAAGTGGCGAATCGCGCCGTTTTACTTTTTCAGGAGAAACGGCATATTTTAGCGTTGATACTATTTGTTTTCTGGCATCTCTTATACGATAAATTCTTTCGCATAATTCATCAATTGTCTCTTTTGTTATTGTAGGGTTATCTAATTCCATCATTTCAATCATCTTTTTAGCAATAATCTTTGTTTTTTATCAGCAGTAGTTGTTTCAGTAGGTTTTTTTACAGTTCCCAAGGAAAGTATTCCTGTTGCAAGAGGGTTTATTTTTTGTGCAAGCTCTTTTGCAATTTGTTCAAAGCCATCTTGAGCATATTTTTTTACTTTTTCAGGAATTCTTTCATCCCTTAAAATTTCTCTAATATAATTTACATGACTCCATGCATTTTCCATAGGTTCTGCAGAATATGCCTTTGTTCCATCATTGCAAACTTGAAAATACAATCCATTCTCCATTTTTGGCGAGAAACTTTCTTTTATACCTTCTAAATTTCTATCAATCTCTTTTTTTACTTTTTCTTCTAATTTTTCATCAATATTTTGAACAAATTTTGCTAAGGATGGGTCTTTAATTATTGCAAGAATGCATCCATACCCACATGTTTCAATTTCTTTATTTACTGCAATTCCTAAATTCGTTTCAAAAATTTCTTTTACAAAATTATATATTTCATTGTCATTTTTTATCTGAGCTATTTTGTAGTAATCTCCTTTTTGTGACAAAAGCTCAACTGCTTTTATGGCTGCTTTTTGTCTTGCCTTTTTTGGATAAGTTTTATCCATTGCAAAATCAAATAATTTATAGCCATCAAGCCAATCAACAATTTTCATTGATGCTTTCATTTTCAGGCTTTTTGGGGAGTTTGTTGTTGCTATATCAAATAAATTTGCCAAATAGATATTATCATTATCTTTAATGGCATTTTCAATAAACCTGCCAATGCGTTTATATACTTCTATTAATTGGGCATTTGCCATTTCTATAGAATCTTGCGTATATAATTTTTTCTCATTTTTTATTACATATTTTAACCAATATATCTTATGCAATAGTCTATCATCAGGTAAATCATCCAGCTCTTTAATTTTGCATTTTACTTTTTCATCGATAATATCTTTTTTAGATAGAATATATTCTTTTATCTCTTCTGAGGTTTTGTTATCATCTAAAAATTCATTTATTGAGTATATCTTGCACTGCTCAATTTGAAGGGATATATATTCTTTTTTTGCCATTTGTCTTGCACTTTCGCTAAAACGATTATCATTATCCTTAATTATGGTTTGTAAGTGTTGTTCATTCCTGGTTTTTATCAATTCCTGCATTATCTGTTCTGAAATATTGTTTCTTACCTTTTCATCTGGATGATAGTTTAAAATAAAATATAATTTAGATAAATCTTCCATAATATCACATAAATATATAGTATAATTATATTTAAAATACTACTTATTATAACTTAACTTTAAAATAAATTCAGCTCAGTTCCTTTCTCACAAGAATAGAAATCCCACCAAAATTCTGGGCAAAAAACCCACATTTCTCATATAAATTTACTGCCTGGTTCGAGGCTTCTGTCTTGAGGTAAACAGGCTTTCCATATATCTCATCAAGCCCGTATTCCATCAGCGCCTTTCCGATGCCTTTTCCGCGGTACTCTAGAAGAACACCTATTCCTTTTACCTGAAAAAATTTCTCTTTTTCTCCAAAATGCATAAAACCTACTGCATCTCCATTATAATATGATATATAAACTATATCATCTTCTTCTAAATTTGGTTCTGAACCTGGAAATATCTCTTCTACTAAATCAACAAATATTTCAAGCTCATCTTCGCTTTCGATAGGTTTTATCACACAATTCATTTTTTTTCACTTTTTGGCATTGATAATAATTTTTCAACTCTTTCATCGAATTCTTTTTTCAGATTTTCTGCAATAAACCTTTTTGTAAATGCGTCTGCTTTTGCAGCAGAAGCTATTTTTGCAGCAAGAGTCCTTGCAATTTTACCTCTAACTCTTTTTGGAGAATTTGCAATTTTTGGGTGCTGAAATATTATCCCGTGCTTTGGAGGTCTTATTTTCTTATTTTTTAAATGCTTAAAAAGAGCTTTTTCAGCCCCAAGGACCTGTATTGTGCTTGCAGGAAGAAGCGCTAAATCTTGTAGACCTCCAACATGTGAAATTAATTTTGCAGCAATTTTTGAACTGCATACATATGCCATATTAGGGCACACATCCTGGCATATAATATCAAGGTTTTTTTCAGATTCATCTCTTAGTGAACATAAATTTAGGACTTCTGTTGCAAATACCTTGCATTGCCCAAGATCATCAGGTCTTATGCTTTCAAGCCTTAATTTGTTAATTATTTGGTTTGATTTTGCAGAGCCGAAAATTTTACTTAATTCTTTTTGATCTATTCCTTCTTTATCTGCAAGTAGCACTATTTTTGCATACTTGTCTTTTTCACGCACTTCTAAATCCGTGCAATAAAGATTAAACATATCTTCTAGCCTTTCTCCAAGAATGTTTATTATTTGGTCTAATTCTTCAACAGTGCTAGAATATTTGGATAAGAATACATCTCTGCTTGAAAGGGCCTGAACTATTTTTTCTCTTGTTTTTTTTAGAAATTTCTCTCTCTTTTTCATAAGTTTTAATTTGTTTGAATACCTATTTAAACATTCCTAACTAAAATTTTAATTGGATAATTATGTCTGAAGTAGATAAGGTTAATGAAAGAACTATCAAAGATGGAGGAGTTTTGGCTCTTCTTTATTTTGATGTTCACGGAAAATCAGTAGATTCAGTCCAGCAAATAGGAGTAGGTTTTATACAAAAGCTTACAGGAGAAACAGGGGTAGTTTATGCAAGGGGGGAAATAGACGAGCCTATTGAAGAAGAAAAAAGATTTTCAACTTCAATAGAAGTTAAAATACTTGCAAAATCTTTTAGTTCATTATGCGCAATATGTGCTACGTATAGCCCGTTTTATATCGAAATTCTTGAACCAACCTCACTTAATTTATCCTTAGACAAGGCCCATGATGTTTTAATGCTTTTTTCAACTGTAACCCATCAATATAAGAAATTTATCTTGGAAAGGACTTCTACAAGAGAAGAGCTTGAATTGTACAAAAAAGACCTTCAAAACAAAGAAGAGCTTGGAAAAAAGCTGCTTGAAAAAAAGAAGGTGGAATAAATGATTGATCCAAGAAGATATTTAAAGACAGGTATAAATGGTTTTGATGAAATAATCGGCAATGGAATTTTAAAAGAATCAATAATTTCACTTAGCGGCCCCACAGGTTGTGGAAAGACTACTTTTGGAATGCAGTTTTTGGTTGAAGGAGCAGTAAAATATCAACAGCCCGGGCTTTATATATGTCTGGAAGACTCAAAAAAATCACTTCTTTCCAATATGAGCATATTTAACTGGAACCTTGAAAAAATGGAAGACTCAAAACAAATTTTCTTTTTAGATTATCCTGTTCACGAGGTCAGCCAGCTTCTTGAAAAAGAAGGAGCAGTAAAAGAAATTATAAGTACAATGGGAATTGAAAGGATAGTAATAGATTCAATAATGCCAATTGCCCTTTATTTTAAAAGCGAAGATGAAAGGCAAAAAGAATTTCTTAATTTTATTGCAAATATGAGAGAATGGGGTACCACCACAATGATAATTTCAGAGGATACAAATCCTGACCCAAATGCAATATTGCCACAAACAAAATTTGGGCTTGAAAAATTAACTGATGGCTGGATACACATTTATTATTTTAGAAATGAGAAGGGCGGCAGGGAAAGGGCAATTGAGGTAATAAAGATGAAAGGCTCAAGCTTTGATTCAAAAATATACCATCTTGAATTATCCGATCTTGGTTTTTCAGTATTAAAAAAGCCGATAAGTCTTAAAGAACTTAGAAGATAAATTAGATTTTTCTTATAATTCCTTCTTTTGCATCTACTTCAATTAAATCCCCATCTGATATTTCTGAGGTCGCGTTTTTCGTTCCTACAATGCACGGCTTTTTCATTTCCCTTGCAATAATTGCAGCATGGCATGTAATGCTTCCTTCATCTGTAACAAATGCAGCTGCTTTTTGCATTGCAACAATATAATTAGGGTGTGTTGTAACTGCGATGAGAATATCTCCTTTTTCTATTTTTCCCAAATCCAACACATTATAAATTATTTTTGCTCTTCCGATTGCAACGCCTTTTGATGCTATGAGCCCTACTATCTTTCCATTTTCTTTTTCATAATGTGTAAATCCAAATTTGTTTGCAAGCTTTTTTATATCGTTACCTGTTGTAAGTGTGATCTTTCCATCATGCTCAATCATTGCAAATCCTTTAATTCTATCCTCTATTTTTTTGAAATCTATCGACTTTTCAAAGAGCAGAAAATTTTTTATTTCTGTTTCTGTAACATAGGAAACCTTATCTATTATGATACCAATTCTTTTTCCTATTTCTTTATACAATCCCCTTATATTTTTCATGCCCTTTCTTCTGTATTCGTCCCTTAAATCACGCACATACGCCCATTTCTTATTTTTGATCGCAATTTTTCTTTCCAAATCATTTAGCTTGAACTTTTCAAATAGCAAATTCCCATCAAGTAGAATTTCTTCTTTAATTTCATGGTTTATTATGTATTCATCGATTTCACTTTTTCCCCAAGGAGCATTATGGATATCAAGGCATGGCATCCATGCGTATTCTATTAATATTTTTCTGATTTTTTTTTCATTTCCTTCTTTTTTTAGAGCTGTTATCTGTTTGTTTAATTTATTTATAGATGCTCTTTTAGTTGGGGTTGAAATAAAATTAGTTAATAATTCAAGCTCTTCTTTTGTGTATTTGCCCTCCCTTTCCGAAATTATTTTTTGTGCCTTTTTTGCAATATTTTCCCCTATCAAAAATGTTTCGCTAAGTATGACGGTATATTCGATCCAAATCCTGCGAAATTTTTCATATTCATGATATAATTTTTCTCCTTCAAGTTTTTCAAGTTCCATTTCTCCTATATTTTTTGAAATTTCTACAAATTTTTTCCCAGATATATTAAGCTTTTTGATTTTATTTTCCAGTTCGAAATCATCCATATTATTTATTTTTTTTTGAGTACTTTCAAAATCTTTTCTGAGCTTAAAATAACCATTTGCCCCATTTTTAGGGTAAGCAATATTTATTTCTGATGCAAGAATCCGGCTATGTTTTAGTTTTTTGCTATATGCAAGAAATATTACCTCAAAATACTGAACGCCATAATGGCGCGTCCACATGAGGCTCCATTCCATTTAAATTCCCCTGATTTTTTTTGCAATATCATTTATATTAATCATTTCTTCGTTTCCTGTTTTCATATCCCGCAGTGTGGCTTTGTTTTCATTTTTCTCTTTTTCCCCAACAATGATTATGTATGGAATATTCAAAGAATTCGCATAATCAAACTGCTTTTTCAAATTCCGTTCATTTAAGTCGGTCTGGCAGGAAATTCCAAGGCTCCTTAATTTTCCTGCAATCTCAATAGAATATTCATAATATCCTTTTACTGATGCAATAAAAACATCTGTTCTTGAATCAGGCCCTTTTTTTCTTTCTTTTAATAAAAATAATAATCTTTCAATTCCAATCGAAATTCCAACCGCGCATTCTTTTTGCCCATAAAGTTCAAGAAGGTTGTCATATCTTCCGCCTGCAATTATAGTTCCAATGTCTTTACTTAATTTTATTTCATATACTGGGCCGGTGTAATACCCAAGGCCCCTTACAAGGGTTAAGTCTATTTGAATTTCAAAATCGCATAATTGCAATATTTCCTCTAATTCTTTTGCCCCTTCTTCATTTATTTTTTTTGCAGCTTCTAGTTTTTCCTTATTTGTTCCATTAAGCTTTAACATTGAAAAAAATTCTTTTGTTTTTTCCTTTCCGATTATTTGTTCAATTTTTTCAATTGCGTTTTCTTTTCCAATTTTGTCTATTTTATCTAATTCTCTAAATACCTTATCTTTTTGGTTTTCAATTCCTATATTTTTTGAAAGGGCGTTTAGTATCTTTCTATTGTTTAAAAGAATTTTTCTTTCCTTAAATTTGAATTCATCCAAAACTTCATTTGCAATTGTCAAAAGCTCTGCTTCTGCTCTTACATTCTGGCATCCGATAACATCCACATCTGCCTGATAAAATTCCCTAAACCTTCCTTTCTGCGGCTCCTCTCTTCTCCATACTTTCCCTATACAATAGTTTTTGAACGGCTTTGGAAAAGATGTGTTTGAACACATTCTTGCAAGAGGAACAGTCAAATCAAATCTCAATCCGGTATCATCATTTTCAATTCTAAATATTTGCCCTTTTATTTCCTCTCCTGATTTTGCATTCAATACTGTTAATTTTTCAAGTGCAGGGCTGTCGCGTGGAAGATAGCCATATTTTTTATAAATTTTTTTTATTTTTTCTATTATATCCTCTCGAGTAACCATGTCTTCTGGAAGATAATCTCTCATTCCTTTTGGGGTTTCCATTGCCATACACATCTTTTAAATCTAAAATTTATAAAAATCTTTCATTAGGTTTATTTTCAGCATAATATCGGTCTATAGAAGCTTCTGCAATTATTTTTGCGCTATCAAACATTTTTATCTTGCAGTCTTTTTCTTTTAATACAATCGGAAGATCCGTGCATGCAAGAATTATCCCTTCAATTTTTTCTTTTCGCAGGTCCTTTATAACTCTGAGCAATATTTTTTTTGGCAGTGCTTTTTTGCCCTCAAGTATTTTTGTTATTGCAAGTGTAATTTTTTCCTGCCTTTTTGGTTTAATTACTTCTATATTATATCTTTTGCATTCTTTTAAATACACCTCATCTTCTATTGTTTTTTTTGTTGCAAGAATCCCAACTTTTTTTATTTTTTCTTTCTTTATTTTAGCAACCACTTCTTTTGCAATAGATATCATCTCCATATTTTTGCCAAGTTTTGGAATGAATTTTTGCATCGAATTGCAATTTATAAAACCAAAGCGTGCACCTGCTATTTTAATTTTTTCAATTCCAAATTCCAGTCTTTTTATAATCTTAGCTTCATTAGACCTCTTTTCAACAACATCTTCTATCGGAAGGCTATATATTATTATTGGGGGAAAGTCAGAATCAAATTTTGCTTTATACTTCTTTTGGCAGTATTTAATCATTTTCATATAAGTATATGCAGTGCTTTCAGGCCCCATCCCGCCAATAATTCCTATCGCTTTCATTTTTCCCAACTCTTTATTGGCAATATTATATAATTCCAGATCGCTTCTGCTATTGGGGATGCAATATTTATCAGTCCGCTTGCCCCAGACTTATATATAAATTCTATTGCCTCGCTGCTTGAATATATAGGTCTGCCGCGCAAAAGAATTGGTAAATTTTTTCTAATTTCTGCAGATTCAAATGCATAAATAACCATTCTGCAAAATGGATTTAACAGCCATCCATTTTTTGATTTCCAAAAAAGACTTGTTTTTTCAGCTCTCTGCGCCATTTTAGAAATTTTATTTAAAACCTCTTCTTTTGAATCTTCAAAAAATATTCTATTCTCTTCCAGTCTTTCCATATACGGAATTACTTGTTTTACATCTATTTCACTTGATTTTATGTCTAGTGGCTGGTATAATTGAATTATACTCATAAAAGTTTTGATGTACTGGTCATATCTTTCTTCGCTTTCAGGCCCCATTTTACAATCAATTCCTTCTGTTTTTTGCAAGGTTCTTGCTTCTGCAACTTCAAAAAGAGTATAAATCGAGCTTGCAGGAATTCCTCCAATTTCCTTCATTACTTCTAAATATGGGTTCATGCAATCCTGGCCGATACCAAAAATGCTCGAATCAAAAGAATTTAACGGTGCCCCGGAACTCTTGTCGATTATTCCATCTAAATTTTTAAATTCTAAAATACTTTCCCAATAAATCGGATTAGACCATAATCTATCCGTAAGTGTTACTTTTCCACCAATCCCAAAATTTTCAAATAATTTCAGATACAATTCTTTTTTGTATCTCTCCTTTTCTATAAAATATTCCACAGGTTTTTTTCCATTATTTAATACCCCATACTTTCCTGCGATAAATACATTCACCGGAATATCCATTTGTTTTATAAGAAAAAGAAAATCTATTTGATCAATGGGTTCTCTTCCTTTAGAAATGTTCATTCCGTAATATGCTTTTTTTATTCCTTCCACTTTCAATTCTTTTGCAATTAATATTTTTTTAGCAGATGTGAAGACATCCACCAACTTTTGTTTTCATACCATTCATACAAACACCTCCCTATACATTTTTTTCAACTAAAACCAAACCTGATTCCATCAAAGAATAAAATACAGACACTCTTTCATTCCAATTTGGCTTAGAAATAGAGCATATTGCAACATCTGCCAGATCATTTTCAAGATAATTCAAAGCTTCTTTTTTTGTTTTAATTAATTTGATCTCATTTTCAAAATCAAATATTCCATCATTTCTAATTATTTTTGAATTTTCTGAAAATATACCTAAATTTGCTGTTAATGCGGGATAATCATTTGCAAGGCGTATTACTTTCTCAGTCCGCATTATCTTTTCAAATTCTAAAACTCCATCTCTCACATTTTTTATTCTTCTTCTGAATGCAAATGTTTCATCATACATCCTTACGACTAATGCAAGCTGTAAGTTTCCAATTGTTAATTGCGTTGCCTTTAAAGAAGATTTTAAATACGGATCAGAGTCTATGTTCTCCATATAATCTGCAACACTAATTATACTTGGAATTTCTAACCCATTTTTGACTGATGAAATTAACTCTAAATTAGATTCTATATTCTCTATTTTCTCTATTCTAACCGTTTTATCCGGGATTTTTTGTATTCTTAAAAAGTTTAAGAATTCCTGCATAATGTTTGGTTCATTTAAAACGGCAATCGTTTTTGTTTCCGAGCCGTTCAAAAATCCCTTAAAATATTCACTTCCTCTGTTTTCAATATCTTTTGCATTCCTTTTGGTGAAGACGTCCACCAACTTGTGTTATCAATTTCTCATACAACATATTTTCACCTCATATTTTTTCCAAAAAGGGCTTCTTTTGGCCCAAATGGAGCATTAATCTTATTATATTCTAAATTTGTATATTCATTGCAATCAAATTTTTCCATAAATTTCATTGGGCGTTTCTTATTCATAAAAAACCCCTCCGTTTTTGGAATATTTTCTTGATTTTTCCATGCCTTCGGCTCTACCTAATCGTAATTGCATATTTTTTCCGGGCTTGCTTACGCTCAAAGAAATTGATGCAAATTTTCCAAGCCCGAGCTCTTTTCTGATTTCTAAAGGTAAAACTAGCCTGTTTTTAGAATCCAACTTTATTATATAAGTGGCCTAACCACCCTTTTACAGAGCTCACATAAAACACCTTATGTGTTATATTAGAACTTTCCCACTATAAATATCTTTTGGTTACATTATTTCCCACTATTTAAACCTTTGCAAATTTATAAATAATTTTCCAATGCATATTATTTATTGTTCATTAAATGTGTATTAGGTGAGCATAAAATGAATATTAATCTCGGAGCTCCGTATTAGCGAATATTAAAAAAAGTGATTGATAAAGGATATGCAGGAAACCAAACAGAAGTTGTTCGTCAAGCTCTTTTAGTTTTAGACAGACAGATAGACGAAGAAGAAATTAGGCTTGTAAATAAGGGTATAAATTACGAAATGTCTAGGATACAAAAAGGAAAAGTTAGGACTTATAGTGAAAAAGAAATAAAGGAAAAATACAGGATATAAGTTATGGAGTTAATCTTCCATGAAGATGCAGAAAAAGATTTTTCCCAATTAGATAAAATTCTGCGTATCTATTTTTGGAATCATATTCAAAAATTAAAGGAAAATCCTAAAATCGGGCGTCATTTAAAGTTTGGTGTTCAATTTTATGTTGAAGATGTTACTAAACAAGGAAGGATAATTTATAATTTTGAAAAAGATAAATTATATACAATCCGTTGTTTTTCAACCCATAAAAATTATGAAAAATGGCATCTTTCATTTAAATAATCTATTTATAATAATTTCTCTGTAATTAGTAATTTAATAGCCCCGTAGTCTAGAATTTTGGATATGCTTATCTAAAATGGACAACGGCCAAGGATACGAGGCTTTGGACCTTGTGACTCCGGTTCGAACCGCACTTTTTGACTTATAATTTTATTATGGCAAAAAGCTGTGTTCCAAAAAACCATGCGTATCGATTTTATATGCTGGTTAGTGAAAATCCGGACGGGGCTATTTTTTTTATTGTTTTGGGTTTTGAAGTAGTTTTGGGTTTAGAGTTTTGAAATAAATTTTCTGGAGTATTATCACATGGGTTTTGGATAAGCCCTAGCCTTTGCCCATAAGAAAAACATAAGTCCAAAGGATTGGGTCCGGACGGGGCTATTTTTTTTATTGTTTTGGGTTTTGAAGTAGTTTTGGGTTTA
>CAZLIX010000003.1:0-10097 GCA_964559795.1 Microcaldota archaeon | reverse complement strand
GAGTTTTGAAATAAATCTTTCTGGAGTATTATCACATGGGTTCTGGAATAAAAACTAAATCTTTTAACCTTAGTTTAAGACCTGATTCTAAAAGGGTTTGTGAAGTGCTATTTTTTTTCTAATAGATTATATATATCTATTTCAAAATCCTTATTTTTTTCAAGACCTTCAATTATTTTTTCACATAGTTTTTTTCTTATTTCAAAATACTTTTCTTTCCCAATTTCAATATTTCCAACAGCGTATCTTTTGCTTTTTGTATTAAAGCAAAAAATAGAATCATGGACATTTTCAACATTATGGCAAAACATTGAATTGCTGCAGTTTTTTGCAGTATCTATTTCAAAACAGGAATTTATATTAGTGACATTATAGCAATGTATTGAAAACTTAGAATTAACTAGCCTGTAAGAACCAAATAGCCCTTCACCAAATGCAGAAAATATATATGCAGAATTTTTTAATGAAAATGTATCAAATGAATTATCTACATTCATGCAGTCTATATAAACAACAGAGTTGGTCACGTTGATATTTTTCCCCTGCCTAAAATCTGGAACAAACATTGCAGTACTGCCTATTTTTTTCTTAACCTCTTCAATTGACACATCATTTAAATTCATTTTTCTTTGCCCCACCTGATTTAATTCTTCAAAAATTGCTATTTTTTCTTTTGAAATCTCCTTAAAAAAATAATAATCTTTTACTAAAACCTCTCTGTCACTTAATGCAGATTTATATTTTTTTGATTTTGGTATTCTTTTTTCAAGCCAAAAAGAATAATTTTCAATAGGCCCAAACGATTTTCCAAATAACATTTTTGTTGTAATTTCAAATGTTTTTTCTATCTCATTCATTTTATTCACCTGCAAAATTCAAATAAAGATGGGAATGTTTTGTTTTTCTTTATTTCCTGCGCTATTTCCAAAATAAGCTTATCTTTTAATGAAAAATACTGGTCTTTTTCAAATTCAATATTTCCGATGCAATACAGTTTTGATATTTGATTGAAACAAAAAATCATTTCTGCGCAATTAAGGCAGTTAAATGAAAAATATAAATTCCTTGATTTTGTTGAAAGATAGCTTTCATAGCAGCTCTTTGAAAAAAATACTCCCTGCGATTTGATTATAAAACCGACTTCCCCAGACCATACAGATCCAAAAACATATTCTCCTTTTCTTATTCCGTGAGAATATGCAATATATTTTCCTTCCAGTATTTGGTGTGAATTTAAGATATTTATTCCATCTTGGCATGAATCTGAATTTATTGTATTAGCAGAGTTTCCAATATTCTTGTTTCCGCAATAATGGAATTTTTCTTTTATTGCAGACATAATTGAATCCAAATCCTTTATTTCATTAATCTCAAGTTTTTCTGGAATATTTTTTAAATTTTCGAGTTCTATAAAATTTGAATTTTTAGAATAGCATTCTCTTGAAAGAAAAACATCCTTTTGTGTTATTGTTGATTTTGCAATAAGTGGCTCTGGAATTTTTTCAAGAAGATATCCTTTTAGATCCTCTAATTCTCCTATTTCGGTCCCAAAAATAGACCTGCATGTTGATTTAAACGAATTATTCAATGCCTCCATTTTTATCACCTTAAAAGCTCATAATCATCTTTTTTAAATAAATTAAGATCCTGCGGGCAATTTTTTGCATAATTAAATTCTGCAACCGGCGCGTCTTCCCAGTTTTCTAAATTGCTCACCCTGACTTTCATTGGCATAAGATGCTTTTCTCCGTCAAAAAGCCTTACGATGCACTCCTGTTTTAATAAATTTATAAAAAGGTCTTTTTTTTCCTCATCAAGCTCTGTTGAAAGCCGTTTCTTTTTGAAATATTCCTCGATTTTTATATCCATCATGGAATTAATTATTGAGGCATCCTTCCTGTTGCATTTGAAAATTATATAATTATATACGTTCGTTAGAATACTGTCTATAATGTCTCCTCTCAACTGGTTTAGGTACTGCATGGACAAGTATAGGTGAAGATTGAATTTTCTGGTTTCAGCATGTATATTTTTTACAACCAAATTTTCAACTATCGGAAATTCATCAACTATTAAAATATGCGGATCTTTAAATTTTTCAGTTATCGCAAGGATATACATTTGTTGCATTATTGCCCCAGAAAGAAATTTTATCATTTTTCTTCCAAAAAAATGCGGATCAAAAGAAACGACCACTACATCATTATTTTCAATCGTTTCCATCAATGAAACGCATTTGATTTTTTTGCCCATATAAAGTTCGTATTCTCCAATAAAATTAAGTATCGGCAGAACCGCATCATTAAAATGATTCATGTATATATCATCGAATTCAGTTGAAAAGAACCGTTTTATTTCCTCGTTGTCGGTTGAATTTAAAAATTCCATTCTTGCAGGGCTGTCAGTTAGAAGCTTGCTTAACATCAAAAGATTAAGCTTTCCTATGCTGGAAAGAAGGTGTATTGAATAAAATAAGACCCGGTCAGCGTATTTATTTTTTTCCCCTATAATCGACATTATCAAATCTTCAATTAATTGGGTAGTCATCGGGCTGTCTGTTTTTCCAACTTCAAGAGGCTCGACATAGGTAGTCTTAAAATCTATTATTTTTGCATCCTTCTCCAATGTCTTTGAAAATTCACCATGCGGATCCACTATCACTATTTTTGCCCTATTTTTATATTTTCTTTTTATCGCCTTTGTTAAAATGTAGATAAACTTGCTTTTTCCGCACCCAGACATTCCAACAATCAACGAATGCTTGAACGCATCAAAATTATCCATTCCTATCTCTGTTTCTGTTGATTCAAAAATAGGATCTTCTGAACGTATGCAAACTGATTTTAACAACGGCTTTTCGATCAATTCCATATAAAATGACGGGTTATTTTCAAGGTCTATTTCTAAAAATTTTGCAGGATCTGTTAGAAATATAGTTTCCTTTTTTCCCAAATTATCAATAACTATTCCAGATCCCATAAATTTTCCAAAAAATGGCCTTATAGTAATGCATATCTCTAATATATCTTCTTTTACTAAAAAATTAAAAAGATCCAGATTTTTAATTATCTTTGGCCTTAGGGCAAACCCTCCATCGAATTCTATTTGTTTTTTATCCCCCAATTTTAGAGGGAATATTAATGATGACAGGTCCTTATTTTTCAAATCTCCTTTTAGGTAAATTCTTATAGTATTTGCATTTTTTTTTATAATAAGATTTATCTCATTTAATGGAAAAGCCGTACTCAGGTCAATTAAATCAAAAAATGGAACCTTTCTTCTAAAAATAACATCAAAGAAATTTTTCCAATCATTTTTTGATATTTTGTTTGAATAAAGCTTGATTTCCAAATATTCACTTTCTTTTTTTATTCCTGACGCCCATTTTTTTGCTATCCTTTCATCTAATGGGTTGGAATATTTTTCATCTAATCTTTTTAAACCTAATTCTATCACAATATGTTCTATTTTTTTGTCTAAATAAACCTTTTTTAAAAAAAACTTTACAAAAACAAAAAATATTTAAATTATTATTGTTAAAATTAAGTTATGAGTATTTATAAGCTTGATGATAAGGATAAACTAATATTATATCTTCTTGACCGAAATGCAAGAATGCCGACCTCAAAAATATCAAGAATAGTAAAACTTTCAAAGCCTGCAGTGGAACACAGGATAGAAAAGCTTATTTTAGAAGGGGTCATAAGCAAATTTCAGCTTGTGATAAACCCAGTGCTTTTTGGCTACGAGCATTTTAAGGTATATATGCAGCTTCAAAATACTGATATAAATATAGAAAATGAAATTTTAGATTATTTAAAAAGCCTTCCAACCTCTTTTTGGATTGTTTCAGCAAGAGGCAGATGGGATATCTTATTTAGCGTCCATTCAAAAGACGTTCGCGAGTTTGGGGATATGCTTCGGGTCTTTATGGACAAATTCAGCGAATATATACTCACAAGAACAGTAAATATCCTTGAGCGAGCACTGGTATTCAACCGATCTTATTTTTTCCCTGAAGGAAAAAGATTTGCACTAGTTTATGGCGGAAGCTTTAAGCCCGCAGAGCTTGACGATCTAGACATAAAAATATTAAATAGCCTTAGATTAAATTCCAGAGAAAAATTAATCAATATTTCCAAAAAAATCTGCGTAAGCCCTGAAACAGTCAGGGTTAGAATAAAAAAAATGGAAGAAAAAAAACTTATTCAAGGCTATAAAATAGGGATTAATCTTGATAAAATAGGGTATGAAAGCTATCTGATTGCGTTTAAATTTAGGATTCTTGATTCAAAAATATGGGATGATATAAGTTCATTTGCAAATAGCAATAGCAATATTTTATACCTTTCAAAAACCATAGGCACCCATGATCTTGATATAGAGCTTGAGGTTAAAGATTCAAGAGAACTTGGGAATTTTATCAATTCTTTTAGAAATAGGTTTGGAAATTATTTACAAGGATTTGAAAGTGTTCAGTTAACATGCGAACACAAGCTTGAATTTTATCACGACCTTGCAATAAAAACCAAACCGCCAAAAAATAAAAACTAATTTAAATTCTTTTATATAATTTAAATTTCTAATTCTAAATTGGAGGAAATAAATATGGTAAGGCATCTTTTAACCCTAAATGATATAACTGATAAGGAAATGGAATATATTTTGGAAAAAGCAGAGGAAATAAAGAAAAATCCATCAAAATACAAAGAAGCAATGAAGGATAAAACCCTAATGATGATTTTTGCAAAGCCGTCTTTAAGAACAAGATTAAGCTTTGAAGTTGGAATGACACAGATGGGAGGCCATGGAATTTACTATGATATTTCAACCTCTCCTATGGGAAAAAAAGAAACAATTGCAGACACTGCCAAAACCGCATCAAGATACTGTGATATAGTAATGGCAAGATTGTTTGAACACAAGGATATAGAAGAATACGCAAAAAATTCATCAATTCCTGTAATAAATGCTTTAACTAATTTTGACCACCCTTGCCAGATAATTGCAGATTTGCAGGCAATAAAAGAAAAAAAAGGAATGCTAAAAGGATTAAAGCTCGTATATCTTGGGGATTCAAACAATAATGTAACTCATTCTTTAATGATAGGATGCACAAAAGCTGGAATGAACATTTCAATTGGCTGTCCGCAAGGAGAGGAATTCTCACCCCAAAAAGAAGTAATAAAAAAAGCGCAAGAGATTGCAAAAAGAAATAATTGCAAAATAGAAGTCTTACACGATGCAAAAAAAGCAGCGGAAAATGCAGATGTAGTATATACTGATTCTTGGATGAGCTATCACATTGATCCTGCAAAAAAAGAAGAAAGAGTAAAAACACTTCTTCCATTCCAAGTAAATTCACAATTAATGAAGTGTGCAAAAAAAGATGCAATTTTCATGAATTGCCTTCCTGCGGCAAGAGGCTACGAACAGAGCGCAGAAGTAATCGACGGACCTCAAAGCATCGTATTTGATGAGGCAGAAAATAGGCTTCATGCCCAAAAGGCAATAATGCTTTTCTTGCTTGGAAAAATATAATTGGACTGGAGGGGAATTGAACCCCTAGCCTTTCCGTTGCGAACGGAACATTATACCGTTTAACTACCAGCCCCTGAATAATTATATTATGTACTAATAATTAAAACAGTATTTTTTTTAAAAAAAGAAAAAAATTATTGTGCTGTTTTTGCAAAACAAGCTTTTTCAGTTATTACAAAAATTGAATCATTAAAATTTCCAACAACGCATTTTATTTCAACTTGTTCTGGATCATCTAATACTTCAGTGGGGTCCTGTTCATTTTCCTCAACTTCTGTTTTAAGCCAAACGCAGCCGGGTTCAACAATCATTGACATTAAAAACGAGTCCATTTTTGTATAAGTATAACCGTCACCTGGCATTACAAATATCATGCTAAGATCCATTCCTTCTGCAAGAGTAGATGTTTCAAGCCTTACCTTATCTCCTTTTATATATACAATCGTTTCTTTTATCATGCTTGCAACTTCTGGGTCTTTATATGTTATTTCACATAAAAGTGGAACGCCCATAGCCTGCAATTCCCCCCAGGTTTTTGAATCAAGGTCTATTGTTGTCTGTTCTTGGTTTTGATTCAATGTATTATCTGTTTGCTTGGTTTCATTTTTATTTTCAGTTGTTCCTATCGTAGTAGGTTCCTTATTTTCCTCATTTGTTTTGGTTTCTCCGCCAACACATCCAAAAATAAGCATGAAGGCAAAAAAAACCGAAATTATAATCTTTAAATCCATAATTACACCTAACTTAAATAAAAATAAAGGATTTAAAAATACCATTCTAGGCATCAATGCCTAGTTTTTTAAATAAAATTATATAAGTTAATTTATGATCCTTGAAGGAAAGCCTGTCTGCGAATCAATATTTAATGGATTAAAAATAAAAATAGAAAAAGAAAAGTTAAGCCCTGCTTTTGGAATTATTTCAGTTGGAAATGATCCTGCCTCTGAAATATATGTAAATAAAAAAATAAAAATGGCAAATGAGCTTGGGATAAAACCTATCCATTTTAAATTAGATGAAAAAACAACTGAAAAAGAACTATCCAATTTAATTGAAAAACTAAATAATGATAAAAAAATAACTGGTTTTATAATACAGCTTCCTCTTCCAAAACACTTAAATCCAAAACTACTAGAAAAAATAGATCCAAAAAAAGATGTTGACGGGTTTCATCCAGAAAATATAGGGCGCCTTCTTTTAGGCTCTTTAAATGAAAAAAGCCTTGTTTGTGCAACACCTCTTGGAATAATGAAGCTTATCGATTATTATAAAATTGAGCTTGAAGGAAAAAATGCAGTGGTTGTTGGAAGATCAAATATTGTCGGAAAGCCGATTTCCGCGCTTCTAATAAATAGAAATGCAACAGTTACAGTATGCCACAGCAAAACAAAAAATCTTTCTGAATTTACAAAAAATGCAGATATTTTAATTGTTGCGATAGGAAAAGAAAAATTTATAACAGCAGATATGGTAAAAAAAGGAGCATATGTAATTGATGTTGGGATGAATAGAAACAAAAACGGAAAGGTTATAGGAGATGTGGATTTTGAAAATATAATCAAAAAAGCTCACTGCACCCCAGTTCCAGGTGGCGTTGGGCCTTTAACTGTATCCTGCCTTATGGAGAATATAATTACTGCTTTTATAAATGACAAAAAAGATATCTATGAAAAATCTTGAAAAAAAGCTTTCAAAATTTGGCTCAATTCCAGGCCTTTCAAGAATAAAAAAGCTTTTAAAAAATTGGAATAACCCCCAAAACAATATGAGAGTAATTTTAATTACAGGAACAAATGGAAAAGGATCCACAACAGCATATCTTTCTTCAATTCTAAAAGAGGCAGGATATAAAACAGGAAGTTTTTATTCCCCCCATTTAATCAGATACAATGAAAGAATAAGAATAAACGGAATTGAAATTTCAGACAAGGATTTTAAAAAATATGAAAATTTAATTTTAAATTATCTAAAAAAAGAAAATAAGATTACCTTATTCGAAGCTTTAACTGCAATTGCATACAAATACTTTTCAGATAATTCTTGCGATTTTGCAGTAATGGAAATCGGAATGGGGGGGCGGTTTGATGCAACAAATATTGCAAAAGAAGAAATAGGAATAATTACCTCAATTGGCTTGGAACATACAATACACTTAGGAAATACAATCGAAAAAATTGCATTTGAAAAGGCAGGAATAATAAAAAACGGAATTGGAATATGCGGAGAAAAAAACATCTCGGCAATTAAAGTAATAAAAAAAGAATGCAAAAAAAGAGAAAGAAAATGTCTTTTTTTAAATAAGGATTTTGAAATAAAAAATATTAGGTGTTTTGAAAACAAGACATATTTTGATTATTTTGGAAAAAATATCTATAAAAGTATAAAATTAAATATGGCAGGAAATTATCAGGCACAAAATGCATCATTGGCATTAAAGGCATCAGAAATTTTGAAAATTAATAAAAAAGCTATTTTGAACGGATTAAAAAATGCAAAAATAAGAGGAAGAATGGAATTAATTTCAAAAAACCCTAGAATTCTTTTAGATGTTGCGCATAATCCCCATGGAATAAATTATTTAGTTCAAAACCTGAAATTATTCAAATATAAAAGATTAATCTGTATTTTTGGGGTAATGAAAGACAAAAATTGGAAAAAAATGATAATCCAGCTTGATCCTTATATTTCAGAATGGATATTTCCAAAAACAAATATAAAAAGGGCGCTTGATCCTAAAAATTTAATCAAGTTTCTAAAAAAAGGAAAATTATTCAAAAATCCAAAAAAATCAATGGAATACGCAAGAAAAATAAGTAAAAAAGAAGATCTTATCATAGTATGCGGAAGTATTTATTTTGCAGAAAAACTACTGGAATTTTTCTAATTCCTTGCTTACATTATCTAATTGTATAAATAAATTATAATCCTCTGCAGTTCCCTGTGAAAGTGAAGTTATTTTTACCTTGTTTAAAAGGTCTAAAACCTTATTTTTTCCTTCTGGTGTGATTATGGTTTTGTCATATCTACACGCATTAAGAAGATTTTTTGAAATATCTAATACATTTTTTCTAGAACTATGACTGTAAAATGATTTAGTTGTTTCAAGTTCAAGCAAAGAAATTTTTGAAACAAATTCTTCTTGAGAAATTTTATAGCTCCCCATAATATTTTTAAAGAATTTTATCAACCCATCACCATAATTAATAGTTATTATGTGATATATATAAGTATTCTATCAATTATTGTTAAAATGTACATAAAATATTGTATTATTTTAATAAAATAAACATTAATACTCTAAATTATAATTTAAATAACTAATTATAATAAATTTAAATTAAAAAGAAAAATAAGTTCGGAGACTACCCCCCTAATCTCCTTTTTAAATATTAACTCCCAATTCTTATTAGTATATACTAATAATATAAGTATATACTTATGAGGTAATAATATGGTAAATGAAATAGAAGAAAACCTTGAAGGTTTTGAAGAGCTTGATTCAAAGCCTTCTGAAACGCAACAACAAGGCCAGGGAGTAAATAGGCCGGATATAAGAATTGTTCAGGTAGAATCAGATAAGGATGGAAAGGCAATTTATAAAAATGTCGGTGGAATGTGGAAAAATGTTTCAAAAAACGGAAATGAGTTTTATACAATAAAAATTGGAAACCTTAAACTTTTAGCATTTCCAAACAATCAAAAATAGGTGTTCATTATGGCTGAAAAAAAGAAAAAACCAATCACAGATTTAGAGGATCTTCCAGGAGTAGGGCCTTCTACTGCTGCAAAATTAATAGAAGCAGGTTATACTGATCCATCATCAATTGCAGCAGCATCTCCGTATGAATTGGCAGAAGTTGGAGATATTGGTGTTGAGGCTGCAAAAAAAGCAATTGAAGCTGCAAAAGATGCACTTGATGCGTCATTTGAAAGCGCAGAAGAAGTATATGAAAGAAGAAAAAATATAGGGAGAGTATCAACAGGTTCAAAAAATTTTGATGAGCTTTTAGGGGGAGGAATTGAAACGCAGTCAATAACAGAGGCATATGCAAAATTTTCAAGCGGCAAAAGCCAGCTTGGCTTTCAGCTTTCAGTAAATGTCCAAAAATCAACTGATAATGGTGGGCTTGGTGGTGGAGTCTTATTTATTGATACTGAAGGAACCTTTAGACCTGAAAGAATAGTACAAATGGCCGAAGGAGCAGGAATGTCTTCTGCTGAAGTTTTAAAAAATATCCATTTTGCAAGAGCTGAAAATTCTGATCACCAAATTTTGTTAATTGAAAAAGCAGAAGAATTGATAAAAGAAAAAAATATAAGATTAGTTATAGTTGATTCAATTACTTCTCATTTTAGGGCAGATTATATCGGAAGGGGATCTTTGGGGGAAAGGCAGCAAAAATTAAATAAACACATCCACGATTTGCAAAGGCTTGCAGATAAAAATAATGTTGCAGTCTATATTACAAATCAAGTAATGGACAACCCAGCAATTTTATTCGGAGATCCGACAAGACCGATAGGAGGTCATGTGCTTGCCCACGCATCAGGCACTA
>CAZLIX010000002.1:22134-26129 GCA_964559795.1 Microcaldota archaeon | reverse complement strand
TGGGTCTTCTTTCATTAGCTCTTTTTTGAGCAATTCTTTTTTTTCTTTTCCTGCAACGATGAAAATAATTTTTGAAGGCTTTATTTTTACAACCCCACGTATTCGTTTAACATCTTCTAAAATTCCTTTTAAGTAATTTTCCTCAATTTCCACTTTTTCATCAATATTTGCCGCAACATCTTTTGGAAATTCTTCAATAGAAACAAATTCTGTTTTGCCTAATTTTTCCCAAAGCTCTTCACATGTATGTGGAATTACAGGAGCCAAAAGCCTTATCCACCGTTCACATATATAATTGGCAATTTCATTTTTTTCTTCTCCATTCGCCTTTTTTTCAAAGTATTCAAAATCATTCATAAGCTTATAAAATGAAATTTGTATATAGTCCCTTATTCTAAATTCATCAAGAGCATTCCTGCTTTCAATTATCGACCTTTCAAAGGTGCTTTTCATCCATCTTATAATATGGCTTTTTGATGAGATGCAAACCTTATTTTCTTTTTTTATTTCAATAATTTTTTCCATAAGAGAATAATATTTTTCAAGCTGTTTTTTTGCGTTATAACAATCCTTTTTTCTAAAATCAAGAACACTTGAAAAATCTGCTGCCCCTGATATATATAGCCTAAAAGCATCAGCTCCAAATTCTTTTGAAACATGGTTTAGCATTATTACATTTCCCTTGCTTTTGCTCATTTTTCTTCCTTCTGAAATGAGCATTTCATTTAAGCTTATTCCTTGTGGCCAGAATTTTTCTTCAAAAATTGCGGTATGGGCAAAAATCATGAATATAAGATGATTTGTAATATGCGCAGTTGCAGTGTGCCTTAAATCATTTGGATACCAGTATAAAAATTCATTTCTTATATCTTCCAATCTTTTGCTTTTTTCTCCTTTTCCAAGTAAAACGTAGTCAAAAAATTCTTCTGTCAACTCTTCTGGCTTTATTTTAAATTCCCTTATTTTTTTTATAATGGTATAAAATGCCATATACATAGTGGAATCGCTTAGTGATTCTATTATCCACTCTGAATTGAAAGGAAGATTTGTTCCAATACCCCTTCTTCTTGCACATGGCCGCTTATCAAGCCAATCCAAAATGTCGAAAAATTGTTTTTTATAATTTTGCGGGAATATAAGCATATCATCAAGGCATTTTTTTGATTTTTCCTTCCAGCCTTTTGAATTAAAGTCTATAAACCACTGGTCTTTCATTATCGCACAGACGATTCTAGCTCCGCACCTGCAAAATGCCGCAGAGCTTGGCTCATAAAATTCAAAGCCATACCTATTTTTGATTATCCATTCTCCCATTTTTTCTTTTGCATCCTTTACTGCCAATCCATCAAACTCGCCGCAATTTTTATTCATTTTTCCAGAATAAAATTCTTTTTTGTAAAGTTCTGCGGTTGCCTTTGAAAGCTTGTCTTTTTCACGAGTGTTGTTTATTTTCATTTTTTCTGAAATTTCTTTTGCAGGAAATTCTCCAAAATCACTGCTGTCAATAAGAGGTATAAGCTTTATTTTGCCTAATTCTTTTTCAAGAATCGGGTATTTTTCAAGTGTTTTTTTGTCCTTTTTTAGCTCTTCAATTGCAACATAATCAAAAGGCGCGTGTGCAGGAACGCTATGAACTATTCCTGTTGCATTTTGAATATCCACAAACTGTGCAGGCAAAATTGGCACTTTTTTGCCATTCGGTGCGGTTGCGATTTTTCCGATTAATTTTTCACCAGAGATTTCATCTATTTCTTTAATCTGTTTTCCCTGCAATTTTAATTTTTCAACTGCGCCTTTTCCAGTAATTATTTTTTTCCCATCCATTTCAGATAGTGTATATGTTTCATTCGGGTTTACAAAAAGATTTGTTATCCCAAAAAAAGTATCCGGGCGAAGCGTTGCTGAAATAAGATAGCTTCCTTCAAATTCAAACATTAGGGTTATAAATTTCTGAACCTCTATTTTTTCTTCATCTCCCCCTGAAATATCATCTTCCCCTACCGCATTCATATCTTTTGGGCAGTAAAGTATTGGGTATCCTGCCTGCTTCAAATAACCCAGCTTTTTGTATTTTTTAAACTGCCATTCAATAAATTTATTATATTCTTTATCTCCAGTGGTAAACTGTCTTGAAAGGTCAAGGGAGTAACCAATAGATTTAAAATCAAAAATCAATTTCGATGAAAAATACTTTACGATGTTCCAAGGCTGAGTAAAACTTTGTATAAGTGAATTAATTTTTTCTTCATCTTTTTCATATATCCCCAAATAGCTTTTATAAAGATTAATTGTATTTTCATCTTTGGATTCTATTTTTGAAGAGATTGCAAGTATAGGAGTTCCTGTAATATGAAATGCCATAGGCCATAATACATTAAATCCTGCCATTCTTTTGTATCTTGCAATTATATCTCCGTTTGTATATGTTCTTCCGTGCCCCACATGAAGCGCTCCTGAAACATATGGGTAAGGTATTGTAAAGAAAAATTTTTTTCCTTTTTTTGATTCTGGCTCAAAGAGATTACATCCATACCATTTTTTCTGCCATTTTTCATCAATTTCAAAAGTATTCATTATTTCCTTTTTGATAATTAGTTTTTTATATTTAACATTAATTAATTATATATATGGTTAATCCGTTTGCACCTGAATCAGCAGTATGGGGCCTTATTGCAGTTGTTCTTTTATGGAATGTTGCATTAACCTCATTAATATATATAGTGGCACAGATGATTCAGGTTCCAAGCCTTAACGCGCAGGCAAAAGAAAATGTTTTTCAGCTTGTTTTTTCCGTTTTTCTAATTGTTATTTTTATTGGATCAACTGCAATAGTGGATCAATTATTTTTAGGAATTTTGTGTTTTGATTCTCCTAATAGCTCATGTAGTAGCATTGGGAGCTCAACACCTGGGGACGTTGCGATTTACGGCCTTGATGTTTTGCAAAAATCGCTGATGACCCTTTATTCTAAGATGTATCTTTTTGAATCAGCAGTTGCGATTATTTCATCGATGTCATTTACTTTCGGAGTATTCCATGTATTTCTTTTTGTGTTTTCAATTCACGTTTCTCCTTTTATCGCCCTTACAATGATCGCAAATGCGCAGGTAATTATTGTCGAAGGATTTGGATATTTAATAGGTCTGACTTTTGCAAAAAAAGAAGTAATACGGGCAATGGTCTATTATGTGCCTTTCTTTTTGGTGCCATTTGGGCTTTTTCTTCGTTCAATCCCTTTTTTAAAAACTACAGGCTCAACGATAATTGCACTATCTTTCACAATGTATTTTATTTTTCCAGTTTCAATTGTATTTACAAATTATGTAATTTATGATTGGTATGAGCCAAATCCGATGTATATAAGCTTTGAAAATCCAAGCCCAATTTCCCACCTTAGCGGCGATTCCGGGGTGGTTGATATAAGTGCAATGATGCATACAATAGAATCAGGAGAAACTGCAATTGATGATGCCTATGACCCAAGCAAAACAAACCCTTCTTTTTGGGATTCCATTGTAGGAATATATGAAGCTGCATATGAAATAGTTTCAGGGATGTATTCTATGATTGCAAATCTTTTAAGACTGCTTTTTTACGGAGAAGGCTGGGCTACAATGTTTATTCCAATAGGGCTTTTAAGGTCTTTTTATTTTTATATGATATTAGAGCTTATTGCAGCCTCACAATTTTTAGTATTAGTTACAATTTCAACAGTTCTTGAATTTATAATAGTTGTTACAGCGCACAGGTCAATATCTGCGGCAATCGGCGGTGAAACCGAAATATTCGGGCTTTCAAAAATTGTTTAGGTGCAAAATATGTTTGATCTTATATTGAGCTTTACAGGGATTGTAATTATGCTGATGATATGCCTTATTACTATTGCCTATTTTGCATCAAAAGCCCTGAATATACCTGGTCTTGAAGTATTTGCAAAAGTAGAATTATATGAAATATTTTTGTCCGTATTAATCTTTATATTTGCATTGGCATTA
>CAZLIX010000002.1:0-22113 GCA_964559795.1 Microcaldota archaeon | reverse complement strand
TTTTCAACATTATACACATTCCATCTATGGCCAATTGATTCGGTTTGGAAATGGATTTTTAAGGTCTGCCCAGGATCTGATGCAGTAGTTGGAATCTTTAATCTTTTATCCTATGGCCTTGTACTTCTTCTTTCAACCCTGACTGTACATATGTTTATTATTTCTTTTATTGAATCGACCATGCTTTATTTTTTTCTTCCAGCAGGGCTTTTGCTGCGTTTTTTTCCGCCTACAAGAAAAGCAGGGGTTTTTATAATAACTCTTTCAATTGCACTCTATATTATTTATCCTGCGGTTTATTCTATAAATGTAGGGATTTTAGATAAAATCGCTCAATTTGATTCAGGTGATCCTGACGCAAAATATGTAATGTTTGATTCAATTGAAGCAAACGAAGCATTTGTATTTGCAGCAGGAACGCCTTTTGCAGTTTCATCAGGTGTTCTTGGCGTTTCAAGGCTTGAAAGTGTTCTAAGCCATTATGTTCCTGGGTTTGCAACTGCAATTTTTACAAGCTTTGCTGGTTTTATTTTTTCTGAATTTATAGGAATGACCCTTCAGCCTTATATTTTCAAACCGGTTTTAAGCGCAATTGCCTCTCTTTCCCTCGTAACCTTTTTCATTCCTGCCTTTGCGATGGTTGTAACGATTGCATTTATAAACGGTGTCACGAACTTTATAGATCAGAAGGTGGGCTCTTGAAACTTAAATTATTTATTTTAATATTATTTTTCTTTGCACTAATCCCAATTTTAAATGCGGATTATTCAAGTTTTACTGATCTTGAATCTTCTCTTTCAACATTGGCATTATATGTAGGCCTTGCCCTTCTTGCATCAACAGGAATTGTTTCAATTGCATGGATGACAGCTTCTTTTTTCAATCATGACGGCATAAAAGCATATGCAAAAGCAGAAATTTTTGAAATAATTTATTCTGCAGTTTTACTCGTATTAATATTTGCAATGTTTTCTGTATTTGACAGTGCGATAAGCGCATCAGTAGGTTCAATTTATTCAACTAAAACTATAAATGAAGTAACTTCTCTTGCCCATAATGATGCTGCATACAGTTCAATACCGGTTCATTTTCAGTATTCTAAGTATTTTCTTGAATCATTGTTTAATGAAGGAGTGATTTTCAATGCAAATCTTTATAGCTGGTATTCAATTACAGGGGTATTGGAGGATATATACCTAAGCGTGGATTTATTTTGGGAGCAAAGAGGCCTTATAAATTATAACCCGTTAAAAGGATTTTTTCATATGGGAAATTCAATAAAAATGCAGGTTTTTGATCTAGTAATAAAGGTACTTGTAATAACAAAATTCCAAGAAATTTTCTTTCATGTATTTTTATATGGCGTTTTTCCTGCATTTCTCGGGGCAGGGCTTGTTCTTCGCTCTTTCCAGGCAACAAGAAAACTTGGTGGGTTAATGATTGCACTTGCCCTTGGATTTTATTTTATTTTTCCTCTTGCATATATGCTTGGCGGAATGATATATGACGGTTCTGATGGAATGTATAAGTCCATTAAAACTTCTGTTGATACTTCTCTTTCCCCAAATTACATCGGAACTTCTATTAATTCTAATATGGCAGGAGAAATAGAAGATACTGTTGAAAACAGGGAGTTTAATACGCTATCAGACAGCATCGAGCAGGATTTGTCAAAATTAAATGATATGGATATAGCAGGGTCATTTATTAACCCAGGCTTTTCGGAATATAATGAAGGTTCTTTTAAAACTTGGACCGATAAATTAAAAGATGAAGGAGTAAAGATTACTGCGATAGATGACTCATATATGAAAGTATCTTCAAGACTGATATTTTTTTCAATGTTCTTCTCATTTTTCGGACTTATGGCAACCATTGCCTCTGTAAGAAGCCTTTCAATGCTTTTTGGCGGAGATATGGAAATTGCAGGGCTTACCCATTTAATCTAAGGTGTTATTTTGTCAAATAAGAAATTATTATTTTTTTTATTTTTATTTTTGCAGATTTTATTTTCGCAGTCCCAGACACTTCAAGAAAATGCTGAAAACTATAATGAGGGAATGACTCGTCAATTTGAAGAAAGCACAGCAGCAATTCTTCAAAATTGCGAAATTGGGCGGGATTATTCTCTTGATTTGGCTATGCCTTCACTTTTAGTAGGCTTTGCAATGATTCTTATAACTATTATAGGATATTACGCAGGGGTATTTTTTCAGTCTCAGGAAATAATTCGTTTTTCAAAAGAAGAATTCTATCAAAGTTTTCAGTCAATAATTCTTGCCTTTTTGATAATCACTGCAGTTTTTGGCGTAAATTCCGGTGTAGTAATTCTAAAAGGATTTGTAGGCTATGATGCAGATCTTCTTTTAGACCAGTCCATTGCATTTTCAAGAGATGTTGCAAGGGATATCTCCCAAAACCTTTCGGTTATGGTCTTTATAAACGGGGTTTTAACTTTTTTTGCATCTTCTTCAATTTCATTTGGTTCTTTTCAGGGTTCTTTTAGTTTTTCCCCAGGGCTTGCATTAAAGCCGCTAACTGATGTTGTAACGCTTGCAATACAATTTCTTTCCGTTGCTCTTGCAGAATGGTTTTTCCATATCTTTTCATTATGTTTTATAAAAAGATGGGCAATTTCAGTTTTCCTTCCTCTTGCAATGATTCTTAGGGCAATTCCTTATACAAGAGACGGAGGCTCTGGCCTGATGGCGCTTGTTTTATGCCTTTATATTATTTATCCAATTACATTTATTGGAATGCAAGAAACATATAATGCCCTTACAGGAGATTCAAATTTTGTTCAATTAAGCGTTGATTTTATAGATGAATTTACAGGAACATCAACACTTATTGCATTTGCTCTTGCATTTGTTTCAGGAGGGGTTTTTGTCCCATTAATGGTTTTTGGGGCAATTGAAACACTATGGTTTTTTATAAACGAGGCAATATTTGTATTTTTTATAATGAGCCTCATGCTTCCTTTTTTTAGTATTTTAATAACTCTTACAGCAACAAGAGAAATATCAAAAAACATATTTAATGCAGATATTAATTTAAGTTCAATAATAATGGTGATATAATGGCAGACCTGCAAAAAGCAATTGAAAATGGATTTCCTTTGCAAGAGGCAGTCCAAACTGATTTTCCAATTGTCAATGCAGTGTGCAACCAGACCCCTGAAATATTTGCAAATTGGCAGTTTTTGGCAGGAGCAGCAATTTTTGCATCAATTGCAATACTCGTTTTTTTCTATCTTTTTGCAACTTTTTTTAGAAATGATAAAACTATCGCATGGATTAAAATCGAGCTTTTTGAAACAATTTCAACAGCAGTAATAATTATTTTTGTAGTAATACTTGTAAATGGCGCATTATGCAGTTTTAATGCCTCTTTTCTTTTTTCAGATTTTCAGCTTGAAAAGCTTACAGAATCGCAGTCTTCAGTTTTTGAAACCGGATTTGTTTTTGAAAAAGATTCAAATATTTATGAAATCGCATTAACATATTTTTCAAATATTGAATCCCAAATTATAAGATGGATGTCTCTTACAATGGGTGGTATTGGGCTTGCGGATATGGGAACAACTCAATTCAAAGCCCATCCTATGGGTCAGGGTTTTGTTACAGCGCCTCTTGCAGGATTTTTTGTTCCAATAAAATCAATATTAAATAACGGCCTTGTTGCCCTTACAATAAGCTATGTAATAAATTCAGCATCTATAAATATCCTTAAATATTCTCTTGTAGCATTTCCATTTTATTTTTTTCCCGCTGGATTGTTTTTTAGGGCATTTGAGCCGACAAGACGATTTGGGGGAACTTTAATTGCGCTTGCAATTACATTTTTGGTTATTTATCCAGTCATAATCTCTGTTTCTTTTTATGTAACTTCAATAGGAATGATGGGATCTTCTTCTGGCGTGCTTTCACTTCTTGCAACTGAATTTGAAAATATGAACCCATTATCCGATTCATGGGCAGTGTTTGTTGCATCTTTTGGGGGAGGAAGCACGGATAATTTAATAGGCCTTGTATTTGGGGGAGTTACTGATTTTGTTTCAGGAGTTTTTTCCTCATTTCTTTTAATGTTTGGAAGTTTTTTTGGCTATTTATATTTTATATTTGGGGGATGGATTATCTGGTGGGTTGCCCTTGTTGGTTTTCTCCTGCCTGCGATAAATACAATTATTTTAGTATATAGTATGCGCTCACTTGGCAAAACGCTTGGAGAGCCGATAGATATTACAAGTCTTACAAGGTTGATATGATGATTACATCCGCGCTTCAAAATTCCTGGGCATTTCTTGCAGTTCTTGCTGCATTTGCATCAATTCTTATTGCAATTATTGTTTATATGGCTTCAAAATTTTTTGGTTCAGGCCAACTTGAAAATCAGGCAAAAGGAGAAATTGTCTTTGCAGCATCAACTCTTGTTTTAGTATTATTTGTAATGGGAGTTCTTGCTGTTGCAGACAGCATTGCAAAAGAATATTTGAACCAGGTTTTTTTTAATGGCACAATTCCGCCAAGCGTAATTGATAAATCCTCAATTGCTGATTTTGTTATTTTTTCACTTCAAAGCTCAAAAGACTGCTCTGTTGAAATTTTAAATAAGCTTTATATAATGGATATTTATGTTCAGGCGGTTCTTAGCATTGTAATGGAAGTTGGGATGTCAGAACTTGCAACCGGGTTTTTTATGAATGTTTTTTCAGAAAGAATAACTAATTTTACGAGCATTTTGACATTTTATATAATAATCTATTATGTTATTTTTGATATATTAATGTTCTTAAAATATTTCGGAATGTATTTTTTTGTTTTAGGGGTAGTATTAAGGGCATTTCCTCCAACAAGAGGCGCAGGGGCATTCATTATGGCACTTTGCATAGGGCTTTATTTCATATTCCCCCTTTCATATATTTTGATGTCCCAGATGTTTTTACAATATTATGGCTCGTTAGGTTTTGAGACCCTTAACGCAGGGGATTTTTCAAGTTTTATATTCGGGGCTACTGCAAGCTCAAGCTGTGCTATGGATTCTCTTAAAGAATTCGACCTTGTTCTTCCAGAATCAACTGCAGGGGCATTTGACATTACAAGAACAGTTTTTGAAAATTCACTTTATGTGCAGGCAAATGAAAACATTTTTACACAGCTTCTTGATTCTATCACCGCATTTTCGGATATGATTGTAATGCAGCTTTGCCTTCTCCCATTTCTTGCCCTTACAATTACGCTTAGCTTTGTGCTTTCATCAAGCGCCCTTTTCGGGGCAACAATTCCAGAGGTTGGGCGAGGGCTTATAAAATTAATTTAATTTTCATATACATAAAAAGAGATAAATCCGGTATACTGCAAGGAATTGTCAAATACAGGAGCAATCCTTACAAATTTTGATATTGTTTTTGAATCTTGGCCCGGCGGTTCTCCAATATTGTAATCCAAATCATCAATATGCGCTAAACCTGTCATCTCATTTTCGTATAATTCCACAGTTATATAAACATCATATGCTGTTGAAAGCTCTTGTTTTAATTCATCTTTAATATTTGTGCCAAGGCTTTCTTTAAATTTTTCAATTTTAGTAAGGTTTATTTTTTTTTCGCTAATACTTTCGGCAAAGCCAAACCCATCATTTTCAGAGTATAAAAAGAAGCTATTTGAAATTCTTATCGCCTCTTCCATTGCAAATGAATCTTCCATTGACATTGTTTCTTTTAAGCTGTGCCAGTATGATAAAAATGAAATAATTGCAAGGATAAATATTGATGAGGCAATCAATGCATCAAAGCTAAAATAAATTCCTTTTTTCATTTTTCAACAGCCTCCCTGCAAAATTATTATTTTTTTACCGTCATTATAAATATTTAACTTATTTTCTCCTTTCGTGCTTTTTATTACATATGCTTCTCCTAGTTTTTCAATGCAGTTTCCTTGAACACTAGAACGTTCAATTTCAATTTTATTTATCGGATAAATAAATATCATATCCATATAATTATACCACTCGATTGATACCCACCTGTTTTGGACAAATGAAATATTATATTCTATCCCATAAACATATTTTGGAAATTCAAATGTATAATTAAATCCAGGGCCTGCAAAAGATGCAAGGTTAAATGCAGATGAAAACGCATTTCCGCTCTCAATCAAATTTTGATTTAAATAATATCTGTTTTCACCATCTTGGGTAGAAAATACTGAAAATATTACTACTATTACCAGCAAAAGAAAAATTGCAGAATATGTAAAAAATTCTGTTGCAACCTGCCCTTTTCTTTTTCCCATTTTATCCACTCACAATTATTTGGTTTTCCCTGTTTTCTATTTCTATCCAGAAAAGCCCTTTTTTATCAGTATTTAATCCAAAAAATACATCCTCTTCATCTAAGATAAGCGGGTAAGACGACTCAAATTCCTTTCCAGAAATTTCAAGGACAATAAGTACTTCCTTATTTGTAATATTTAATGATTTTGCATTTGATGGTATATTTACTAATATTGATTTTATAGTTCCATCTCCTCCAAGATAGGCATTATTTATGCTGTGCGCTATTTTTCGTAATGTAACATCTGACTGGAGTTTTGATGTTTCTTCAAGATTTTCAGAAGAAATTGCAAAAAATAGCAATACTGCTGGAACTAAAAATGCCATCATAATCCCAACAGTTGTAAAAAGCTCAAAAGAAGATTGTCCTTTCATCTTATTCACAATCCGCCCAGTTTCCGCATATAAACGGTGAGGAAACTACTCCTCCAAGATAAGTTTCAATTGCATTTTCTGAAAGCTTGAATCTGCCAAGATATATTCCTTCTTCTGTACACATCATCTGGTTTTTACAGCCAGACATTCCTCTAATAATTTCTCCTTGCGTTGAATCAAAAAATTCCAAATCAAGCCGGCTAAGGTCTTTTGCCTGCGAAGTTTTTTCAATGCCGTTCCAAACAAGAAATGTTGCAATCCCATATTCATTATTCTCATAATTTGCCGAATATGCATCATCAAATAATTTATCAAGATAGTTAGGTCCATTATCATGCTGGAAATAATATCCGCATAATACAAAATCCCTGAAATTTTCTATATCATAGGCATTTGCAACTTGGTTTTTTGAAGAATCTAAAAGCTCATCATCTCCAAGGCTGTATTCAGAAACAAAAAGAATGCATTCTCCTTTCGGGCATTTTCCAAGAGTTATTGAATCTGAAACAAAAATTGGCTTTTCTTTTCCAAGAATTTGCACTGCATCAAGATAATTGCCTTTTGGTTCAATTACATAATATGCCCCAAAATATTTTTGTTTTTCATTTGAAAATATTTCGCTTGCAGTTCCTGCAATAATATATTCCATCGCATCAACTTCATTTCCTTCGAATCCTTCTGTTGCATAATGTATGGGACCGTAGAACCATCCGCCGCCATTTCCAGAACCGGAATTTTTTATTTTAATTTCATCATTTTCTAATCCTAATGAATACTCTTCAAAATTAAAGAAAATTCCCTTTCTTATCTGGTCAGAATGTGAATCCATTTTTTTCATTTCCCTTGCGATTGCAGGATCATCTAAGCCTTCAATTGAAAAATTAAACGCGATATCCATCTTTTTTTCAAGCGATGCGCTGTATTTAAGCCTGTCTTCAACTTTAAAATAAAGCGAAAAAGAAACGTTTACCTCATTTATAGAGGTTTGGTTGAAATTAAAATTTTCAATTCGATATTCTGTTATTTCCATCCCCATATTTGAAAATGATTTATTAAGCCTTGAAAACATCCCTGAAAAAGAATAGGAATAATTTTTTTCATCTTCATATTCAATGCCTAGTTCATCCTTAAAATATTCCGGGTTTGCAGCGCCATTTATCATAAGACCTTTCATTGAGAGATTTATATATTTGTATTTTCCTTCTTCTGCAGAGCCTTTTTTTATCGGATTGTCAACAGAATGCTCGTTTATTGAATAGAGCGCATATTCTGCGCTGACTTTTGAAAAATTTAAAATCATCTCATCTGATAGCTGTGAAATAATATATTTCATATTTGAAATTCTAAATTCCTCAGAATATCTTTGTTCTTGAAGCTCTATTGATTTTGACCATAGCGAAAGATTTGAAATTACATATAGTAAAAGGATAAGAACGCATATTATAAAGAAAAAACCCTTCCGGTTACGCATAGACAACAAGCCTCACAATTATTACCCTGTAATCCCCCGGATCAAATGCACTTTCTGTAAGATCGCACGGGTCTTTATCCCCATTGCAGGTATTATATCCATATGGGTTTGAATCAAAAGGATAGGTGCTGTCATAATCAAAAACAACCCCATAGGAAACTGCCTTTAATTTTTTATATTGGCTATTCCCTGTCGATGCCAATTCAACCCATTTCTCTCCTTCCTGTTTTTCAAAACTATATTTAAATTGCGGCGGCAGGGCATTTAAATAATTTTCAATGCTTTCCTTGTTTTTTGAAAAAACAAGATAACCTAAAAGGCTTTCCTGAGATTCTTGGTTTGGTGAAGGCAAAATTGAAAAAGACTGCATCGCATCCTTTGCTATCTGGTTTGCCTGCATTAACGAATGATAATAATTATACGGAACTGCAAGAAAATATATAAGCGAATAGATTGCAACAAGCGTTAAGGTAAATGCCAAAAAAGCATCAACTGAATATATAAAACCTTTTTTATCCATTATGTAAAAGATATATTAGAATATTTAAAAAGATATATGGCTATTCAGGAATGCATTCGGAATATCCTGTTCCGCATTCATTGCATATATTATATCCTTTTGTGCATCCAATCCAGCATCTTTTTTTTGAATCAGGAATGCATATTTTAGAAACAGCGCACTGGCCCCATTCATTTTTTGAAGAGCAGTAGCTATACCCGCTGCACCCTTCATTTGTAATACATTCTTTTTTTTCTCCAAGGCTACATTCGTTTGCAATGATTATCTCTTTTTGGGAGCTATCAGTTTTTTGCGCAGGAAAATAAAAAATAAGGCACAACACTATAATTATTAAAGCAAGGAAAAGAATCACCGGAATATAAGTGCATTTTTCTGTTTTCAAAAAATCAGCCCTGCATATATTTTAGCCCGTATGAATTTAAAGAACAGGATAATCCTTTTATGAAGCTTGCCATATCAAATAGCGATGTTTTTTGTCCCCCTTCAATAATGCTGCATGTTCGCACTTCCCCAGTTATTCCTGCAAGTTCTGCTGCCTTGTCTATTGCATCCTGCTTTGTTCCAGTATCATCGACAAGGCCTATTTTTTTTGCCTGGGTACCTAGAAGAATTCTTGCATCAAGCGCATTTTCAAAAAGAACGCCATTTAATTTTTCTTTCCTGTTTAAAATAATTACCTCTTTAAAATTTTGGAATACTTCATCTGAAATTTCCTGCATTATTTCTTTTTGCTCATCATCCATCGGCTTGAAAGAACTTCCCATATCCTTATTTTTTCCAGAAGTGATTGTTGTTGCATTTATACCAAGCTTTTCCATAAGGCCGGAATATTCAATTGATTGTGATATTACTCCAATACTTCCAGTTATTGCGTAAGGCTCTGAAATAATATAATCTGATGGAGTTGCAATATAATATCCTCCTGATGCTGCAATCTCCCTAAAATATGCAACCTTTGGAACCGAAAGCGAATCATATGCTTCATAAATTTCCCTTGTTGCAACAACGGAGCCACCAGGTGAATTTACAATAAGAACTACTGCGCCAATATCTGGCCTTTGGTTTATTTCTAAAATTTTTTGTGCAATTGATTCTGAACCCAAAACCTCATTTGAAAAAAGGGTTGCAGGCACATCGCTTGCGCTTATTTCCCCATTTATTTCTATTATTCCAATGCATTTGTCAAAAACAGATGGAAAAACAAGCCCTGAAATAATATATAATATACTTATTAGTAAAAATCCTGCCCCAAAAATAAGCAATATAAGATATGGCAACGGCATTTTCGGCTTTTCTTGTTTTTGGCCTGAATTTTTTGATTCAAAAATAGCTTTATTATTTTTCATAGAGTCTAATAAAAAAGAAAGTATATAAAAATCTTTTTTAAGAAAAGGATATTATATGTTTGAAAATTTTAATTTTTTAGAAATCTTTATATTCATTTTGCCTGCATATATCGCAAATTCTGTTCCTGTTTTAGTTGGGGGAGGGGCTCCAATTGATTTTGGCAAAAAATTTATCGGCCTTAGGCTTTTTGGCGATAGTAAAACCCTGCAAGGTTTTATAGGGGGCATTTGCGCAGGAATTATCTGTTCTTTTATTCTTGCAAAATTCTTTTATTTGGATATATTTGGTTCAGAGCAAATGCAGTTTCTTTCAGGATGTCTTTTATCTATCGGAACAATGATTGGCGATCTTACAGGAAGCTTTATTAAAAGAAGGCTGAACATATCCCCTGGCAAACCATTTATTTTAGACCAGCTTTTCTTTTTAATCATGGCGCTTTTTTTTGCATATCCAATTTCTCCAAAAATATTTTATCAATTCTACCCTCTTGCGTTTCTTTTTGTAATTACATATTTTGCCCATGTAATATCTAATTATATTGCAAATAGGCTCGGGCTGAAAAATGTCCCGTGGTAAATAAATTTTTAATCTATCCTTTTACAAAAGATTTTAGTTTTAATCTCATTTTCCCAATCTTTATAAACTTTACCCTCCAAATCTATTCTTACTATTTCGAGTCCTTATACTAATAAGGGCGAGCCGAAAGAGGCGGTGTAATAATGGCAAAAATAAAAAAGTCAAACCAAAATCTACTCGACCTAATAAACAGGTTAAAGATGGAAAAAAAACCATTCTGGAAAAATATTGCAAAAATGCTAGAGCGCCCAAATAAAAGATGGGTCATTGTAAATCTTGAAAAAATCAACAGGTATGCAAAAGAGGGCTCAATGATTGTGGTTCCAGGCAAGGTTTTAGGAGAAGGGCAAATAGACAAAAAATTTACTGTTGCAGCATATAAGTTTAGCGATTCTGCAAAAAAGACAATATCTGGATGCGGGGGAAAAACAATAAGCCTAAATGAGCTTGTTGAAAACAAAACTGACCCAAAAAATATCCTTTTAATCTGTTAGGTGATGTTGATGATAGTTGTTGACGGCAATGGAATGGTCTTTGGAAGAATTGCATCAAAAATATCCAAAGAACTTTTAAAAAATAATGAAGTAGTTTTAATAAACGCTGAAAAAATACTTATTTCAGGAAATCCAAAAGCAATAGTAGATAGATATACTACAAAAAGGGCGCTTAAAAATAAGTCAAATCCGAAAAAATCATCTAATTTTCCAAGAGTGCCAAAAATGTTTGTAAAAAGAATAATAAGGGGAATGCTTCCATGGAAAAGACCAAGAGGAAAAGAGGCATATAGAAATCTCATAGTATATGAGGGCATCCCAGAAAAAATAACTCAGGCGCCGATTGTTTTTGAAGAATGCAGGCCGAAAAATATTTCAAAATATATAACAATTGAAAAAATATGCAAAAGATTTGGATATGGGGGTTAGTTTTATGGTCGTAGAAAAATCAAAACCAAAAAAAACGAAAAAAACGAAAAAAGATTCCGAAGATAATGCAGAAATCAAAAAAGAAAAAACTGAAAAAGAAATAAAAAAAGAAGAAGTTCCAAAATCCGAAACGCCCCAGGCCCAAAAACCAGTTAATGCAAAAAAACCCACGAGGCAAAAAAGAAAATCCGGAAATTCAACAGTTGCAAGGGGTAAAAGAAAAAAAGCAATTGCAAGGGCAAGCATTACTTCTGGAAAAGGAAGCGTAAGAATTAACAAGATGTCTGTAAGTGGAATTAATAATTCATATATAAGGGAACTTATATTAGAGCCTGTTAAATTAGCAGGGGATAAATCTGCTAAAGTTGATATAAGAGTCAGCGTATTTGGCGGAGGGACCTTAGGGCAGGCACAGGCATGCAGAACAGCAATTGCAAGGGCGCTTGTTGAGCATTTTGAAGACGAATCTTTAAAATCAAGTTATCTTGAAAGAGACAGATCTCTTTTAGTTGAAGATTCAAGAAGAACTGAAAGCAAGAAATACAAAGGTCCAAAAGCTAGGGCAAGATACCAAAAATCATACAGGTAGGTTGAAAATAATGGAATTTCCAATAAGATGTTTTAGTTGCGGCTCATTAATCGCGCATAAATACGAAAAATATCTTGAGCTGGTGGAATCAGGAAAATCAAAAAAAGAAGCGTTAGACGAGCTTTTCATTTCAAAGTACTGCTGCAGGAGAATGTTCATCTCTCATGTAAATATAATGGATGATATAATAAAATATGAAAGAAAAGAATGATTTGAAGGGGCCGTGAGGTAACCTGGTATCCTGTAGCCTTGGGGTGGCTATTACCCGAGTTCAAATCTCGGCGGCCCCAAAGTTTTCGGTTATCATATTGAGGTGTATTGTATGGAAGAAAAAAATATTCAAGAAAATGAAAATAATGATGGTTTTCTTGTACCAAAAGAAACTTACCTGCAAGCAGGTGTTCATATAGGTACGAAAGTAAAAAACAAAGATATGAAAGATTTTATTTTTAAAATCAAAGAGAGCACTGGGATTTTTATTTTAGATCTTTCACTTACTGATAAAAAGATAAGGGAAGCTGCAAAATTAATCTCAAAATATGATCCTTCCCAGGTTTTAGTTGTTGCATCAAGGGTTTATTCTGGAAGCGCAGCATCAAAGTTTTGTGAACTCACTGGAATAAATCTTATGAAAGGAAGATTTACCCCAGGTTCAATGACAAATACGAAAACAAAGCATTTTACAGAGCCGTCTCTTTTGATCGTTTGTGATCCAAGAGGTGAAAGGCAGGCAATTTCAGAAGCTGCAAAAATGGGAACTCCAATCATTGCATTATGCGATACTGATAATGAAACTAAATTTATTGATTATGTAATTCCTGTAAATAATAAAGGTAAAAAATCACTTGCCCTTATTTTCTGCATTCTTGCAAGAGAATTAATGTTAAAACAGGGAAAAATAAAAAGTTATGACGAATTTAAATATACCCCACAACTTTTTGAAAAAATAGATGAGGATGAAGAATAATCATCCCTTTACTTTTTTTATTTCTAAATTGTTTAATTAAATTGATCTACGCATAGATTATATGTAGTTGACTGTGTTTTTGGATCGATATATTCGCATATCGATTTATCATTATTCTTTTTTGCAGAATATTGATAGCATTTTGCTTTCCATGAAGGATCCGTTATATTCTTGCAGTTTTCATAAGGCAAGGGCTTTTCTGGATCTTGTATTGCCTGCGGATAACAATTGTATTTTGATGCCATTGTTTCAAGATAATTGCATTTATCTGGCTGGTAGTACTCTACTGCAAAATTAAAATAACAACTTTCCTTATTTGATTTTGCAAGAGAATCTATTAATGCACATCCTTCAATATCTCCTGTCAAAAGTGCATAATTTTTAAGGCACTTCCATCTGTTGCTGTTTGTTATGCTTAATTTATTGCAATAAGATTTATCTCTTGTTCTTACCATAAATTCATTATAACACATAAAGCTGTATTCACTATCTTCTGAAATCATTGCACAGTATCCCCAATTATCCGAGCCTGTTGCATATAAGTAATAACAGTGGTCCCTTTCTGATCTAAATCCTAAATCTGCGCAATGGTCTTTTCTATCCGCCAACGAATAACACGCCATAAATCTTGAAGCAGAGGTAAAACTATTACAGATTGTCCAATCAGATAATTGCGAAGCATATTCAAAAATGCACTGCTCATTTTGACAGTAACTTGAATTTTTATATAAAATAGCATAACATAAATTTTCCTCTTCACCTGATTTTCCATAGCAGGGATTTATTTTTAATCCACATTCAAGTTCATCATCTTCATTTAATTCAATGCATATTTGCGTGGAATTTTGAAGAATTGCAAAATAATTTACGCATTCTTTTTTCTTTTCATAATCTTCAACCATTAGGCATGCGTTTTCAACTTCCTTATACAATGCCTCGTAACATTCCTGTTTTTTATCATCAAGCTCTGCGCAAATAGATGCATTTTTTTGCGCAATTGCAAGGCCTAGTAAATATGTTTTAGGATCTATTTCTTCTGGGATTGTATCGTTCGTTAAATTCAAATTATCTGTTTTATTTCCATTAAGCTGGTCGTTTAAATCCGGGATAACCCCGGTTCCATCTGAAAAAATAAAAATGTAGCCTAAAATTACAGCTGCTATAATTATCCCTATGGAAATAATAAGTATATTCGGGCTTTTCTTGTTTTTTTTCTCATAATAGCTTCCCTTTCCAAAAATATCCTTTTGGTCGGAAGGTATACCCGTATTTAAATCTCGCTTTTCTTTTTTTTGTACAAATGCCTTTTTCCTTAAATTTTCATCTGGAGCTGGTATCTGAGTGTAAGATTGTTTTTTCATATTAGAGAACTAATAACAAAAACTTTTTAAATCAATTTTCGTTTTTACAAAGCTTTTAAAGTATTAATCAATATTTAATTTAGGTGGGAAATATGCTTTCAAACACAGATCCTGAAGTCTATACCTTAATTAAAAAGGAAGTTAAAAGGCAACAAGATATGATTGATTTAATTGCATCTGAAAATTATTCAAGCGAGGCAATACTGTCTGCGATGGGTTCTCCATTGACAAATAAATATGCAGAAGGTTATCCAAAAAAAAGATATTATGCAGGAAACCAATATATTGATGAAATAGAATCCATTGCAATCGAAAGGGCAAAAAAATTATTTAAAGTTGGACATGCAAATGTTCAGCCCCACGCAGGAGCTATTGCAAATTTGGCAGCTTATTTTGCCTTTATGGAACTTGGGGATACATATATGGGCCTTGAACTTTCTCAAGGAGGGCATTTAACCCACGGCTCCCCTGTAAATTTTTCTGGAAAATGGTATAAGGTTGTTCCTTATACCGTTGAAAAAGAAAGCGGTCTTTTAGATTATGGCAAGATAAAAAAACAGGCAATTGAAACAAAGCCAAAATTAATTGTTGCAGGCTATACTGCTTATCCAAGAGAGATAGATTATAAGGCGTTTAGAGAAATTGCAGATGCCTGCGGCGCATATTTGATGGCAGATATATCTCATTTTGCAGGGCTTGTTGCAGGAGAGGTTATCTCTTCTCCTGCTCCTTATGCAGATGTAATTACTTCAACAACACATAAAACATTAAGAGGGCCAAGAGGTGCAATAATTCTTTCAAAAGAAGAGCATGCACAAAGAATCGACAAGGCACTGTTTCCAGGAATTCAAGGAGGGCCTCTTGAACATGTAATTGCTGCAAAAGCAGTGTGTTTTAATGAAGCATCAAAACCAGAATTTAAAAATTATGCAAAACAAATTATAAAAAATGCAAAATCTCTTGCAGAAGAATTAATTTCTTTGGGATATAATTTGGTTTCAGGAGGAACAGATACCCACCTTATTTTAATTGATTTAACAAACAAGAATATTACAGGAAAAGATGCCCAGCTTGCATTAGAAGAAGCAGGGATAATTGCAAATAGGAATACAGTTCCATATGATACGCGAAGCCCATTTATCACAAGCGGTTTAAGGCTTGGAACTCCTGGATGTACGACAAGAGGAATGAAAGAATCCGATATGAAAGAGGTTGCAAGATATATCGATAAAGTATTATCAAATATTTCAAATCAAGAACTCAAATCAAAAGTTAAAAATGAAGTGTTGGAATTCTGCTCTAAATTTCCGATATATACGCATTATAAGGTGGAATGATGCTCGATAGAAAATTAATAAGGGAAAATCCGGAATTAGTCAAAAAAAATCTGAAAAATAGAAATGCAGATCCAAAAGTAATAGATGAATTTTTAAAAAGTGATTTGCGATGGAGAGAATTGAAAAATGAGCTTGATAACCTTAGGTCTGAAAGAAATTCACTTGGCTTGAAAATTTCAGAACTAAAAAAAAATAAAAAAAATGCAGATTCAGAAATTTCAAAATCTGGAGAAATTTCAGCAAAAATAAAAACCTTTGAAGAAGAAGTAATTGAAATAGAAAAATTGCTAAAAGAATCTGAGCTCAATTTCCCAAATATTATTTCAGATTCAACTCCAATTGGGAAAGATGAAAATTCAAACCCTGAAATTAGAAAATGGGGAAATCCAAAAAAATTCTCAAAGGATGTAATCGCCCACGATGAATTTGGAAAAGAGCAGGATATTTTGGATTTTGACAGGGGCTCAAAAATTTCAGGGCATCGATTTACTTTTATAAAAGGGTGGGGCGCAAGGCTCGAACGAGCATTAATACAGTTTATGCTTGATGTTCAGACCTCAAATGGATATTTAGAAATACTTTCACCGTTTCTAGTAAAAACACAAACTATGCAGGGAACAGGGCAATTGCCAAAATTTTCAGAAGACTTATATCAGACAAATGATGATTTGTGGCTCATTCCGACAGCAGAAGTTCCATTGACTAATTTATATTCTGGAGAAATACTTGAAGAAAAAGACCTTCCAATAAAACTTGCAGGCTATACTCCATGTTTTAGAAGAGAGGCAGGATCATATGGGAAAGATATAAAAGGCTATATAAGGCAGCATCAACTTGCGCATCCAAACAAAAGTTTTGATGAACTTGAATCGATGGTAAAAAATGCAGAGGAGATTTTAAAATTACTTGAAATTCCATATAGGGTCATTGAATTGTGCTCTGGGGATATTGGATTTTCTTCTGCAAAAACATATGATCTTGAAGTCTGGATTCCATCGCAAGATAGGTATAGGGAAGTTTCTTCTTGTTCTAATTGCACTGATTTTCAGTCAAGAAGGGCAAATATAAGGTTTAGGACTTTGGAAGGAAAATTAGAATTTGTACATACATTGAATGGTTCAGGTGTTGCTGTTCCAAGATTATTTGTGTCCATTCTTGAAAACTATCAAGAAAAAAATAAATTTATTGTTCCAAAAGCCCTAAGGAAATATATTGGAATAGAGGAAATAAAACTACTTTGATCCTTGCATGGTTGCCTTTATAGTCCAGATATATTTGTCTCTTGTTGCAAGATATTCAACAGAAATTGAAAGCGGATAATTATTTTCCTTTAAAAATTGCCTGAATCTTTCAAGCCCCGCCTCAGAATAATTATCAGTATTCATCCATGAACATGATTTTTTGCTAAAAAGGGATTCTGCAATAACCTCAGAATCAGTATCTGAAAATCCAAAAGATTTAACCTTATTAAAAACTTCAACTGCTCCAGGGCTCCATTTTTCTTTATCAAGCATGTATATACTTTGATAATTAGGTTTTAAAATTTATTTTCGTGCAAAAACAAGGTATGCAGTATGCATTATCCCTAGATGTTTAGGTCTTGTCCCAAATTCTCTTACATCATATTCCCTTGTAATATTTTCAAGAAGAATTACCTCTTCAAATATCTTCTGGCATTCTAAAACGAGTAATTTTGCCTGTTCTATATTGAGGCAATGTGCTGAAAGAAATCCTCCTTTTTTAAGAAATTCATGCGCTTTTTGCGCAATTTTTTCAGCTTCTGCGATGTCGCAAAACACCATATCAAAATATTCCTCTTTTTCTTCTATTTTTTCAAGGACATCTTTATTTTTGAAAGTTACATTTTCAAACCCTAATTTTTTTACATTTGCCTCTGCAATTTTTAAAAATTCCTCGCGTTTCTCGTAAGAAACAACTTCTTTTGCGATGTTTGCAAATTGGCATGTTAAAAATCCAGAACCAGATCCCATTTCAAGTATTTTGCTTTCCTTTCCAATGCCTGCATATGCGATTATTATTCCAGCATCTTTTGGCAATGTTACAGCAGGACCTCTTTTTAATTTTTTAAGGTTTGGGGAAAGATAAGGTGCAATTCTTGCCTGTTTTTTCATTTCCACTCCTCTCTAAGACTATTTAATTTTCCTTCCAATTCAGGGTATTTTAATGACAGTATCTGGGCTGCAAGTATTGCAGCATTTTTTCCATTATCTATTCCGACAGTTGCAACTGGAACCCCTGGAGGCATTTGAACAATTGATAATAATGCATCCATTCCATTTAATTTTGCATCTACTGGAACTCCTATCACAGGCTTATTTGTTTTTGATGCAACAACCCCCGGAAGCGCTGCAGAAAGGCCTGCAACTGCGATAATTACCTCTGCGTTTGTGTTTTTTACAAGTTCATCTACTTTGTTCGGGTTTCTATGGGCAGAGGCAATTTCATATTGGCTTTCAATTCCAAAATAATCAAGCATCTGAATTATTTTTTTTGCTAATTCCTCATCTGATTTGCTTCCAGATAATATAAGAACATTCATATAATAAACTAAAATGATAATAAATAAAAATCAAACAGGTGGTAATTATTTATGAAAAAAACCTTAAGGGAAAATAAGAGATATATCTCATTTGAAGTTTTAGGAGATGAACCTGAAGATTTTGAAAAATATATTTATAATGAATTTATTAAGTTTTTTGGGGAATTTGGATTTTCAAAAATTTCATTTAAATTGATTGAATATAAATCTAAAAAAGGAATTGTAAAATGCAAAAGAGAGTATAAAGATAATGTAATTGGGTTTTTGTCAATATTAAATAATCCAAGAATAAGAACAATAAAAACAAGCGGTACTCTTTTATCACTTAGATCTAAAATGTAGCTTTATTCTTTTTTGAAAAATCTCAAAAACATTTGAAGAATAAATTATTTGGTTTGCGTCATATGCAGCGCTTTCAAAAAAACTTAAATTGCTTTCACTTGCGTTTATCAAGACAATATTTCCAAGTATTTCTGCGCACTCCATTTTCAATTTCTTTTCTTTTGAAAATGCCAATACTTTTACTATTTCGTCAAAGTATTTTTGATTTTCAAGATAATTTAATCCTTTTGATCTGATTGAAAGATCGCTACAATCTAGAATAAAAGCAACAAATTCGTTTAAAATATCTTTTTTTGCAAAACTATCAATTTTGCTATCTGTTGCTGCGAATTCTTTTAAATATTTTAAAATAGCTGCAAAAACATCTGCATCCTGGCCTTTAAGCATTCTTGGAAACGAGTTTAATTGTTTATTTTCTAAAAGTATTTTTTTAATTTTCGGTTGTGGTGTATTATCATTCACTTTCATTTTTTTGTTCATTTTCTACTACCTTTTATATTTATATTTAGCCTATAAACTTTTAAATATCTATGCATTATGCCATTTTAACACACATTTATCTTTTTTTCAATCTAAAATTAAAGTATTAATTTAAAAAATAAATGGAAAATAACTATTCTACATAAAAAGGTGAAACAAATGCCCTCATGTCCAGACTGTCATATTTACAAAGGATTATGGTCAGAATTAGTTAAAAAAGAAAATGGAACATGGGTTTGCAAGACAAATCCAATGCATGAATATACCCGCGATTCGCAAGGGTATTTCCATAAGAAAAAATAATTTTTCTTTTTTTTGGGTCCGTGGTCCAGCGGTTAAGACGTCTGCCTTACACGCAGAATATCCTCGGTTCGAATCCGAGCGGGCCCATATTTTTGTTTTGAGTGTAGAAGTTTTGGGTTTTCAATATTTTTTAATTCAATAATAAAAAGTTTATAGGTAATACTGGTTTTGGGGTGAACACTCAGCCCTTTTTATCTAAGTCTGGTATTAGATTATAAATATTTTCCTAACAATCTAATTATAGTGATATTATGGAAGATTTTTCTTATTATTCCCCAACAAAAATTATTTTTGGAAAAAACACCCAGTCCCAAGTTGGAGCTGAAACTAAAAAACATTCAAACAAGATACTTTTGCACTATGGGATGGGAAGCATAAAAAAATCAGGATTGTATGATGAAGTAGTAAATTCTTTAAAAAAAGAAAATATAGAAATTGTAGAATTAGAAGGAGTACTTCCAAACCCAAGGCTTGAAAAAGTAAATGAAGGAATTGAACTTTGCAGAAAGCACAGTATTGATTTTATTTTGGCAGTAGGTGGCGGAAGCGTAATTGACAGTGCAAAGGCAATTGCAATAGGAGCAAAATATAAGGGAGATGTATGGGATTTTTTTGAAAAGAGGAAAAAAATAGAAAAAGCAATTCCAATAGGAGTAATATTAACATTATCTGCAACAGGAAGCGAGACCAGCACAAACTCAGTGATTACAAATGGAAACAGGAAGCTTGCAATAGGAAGCAGCCTCTTGAGACCAAAATTTGCAATATTAAACCCTGAATTAACCTATAGCTTGCCGAAAAACCAGACAGCAAATGGAATATGTGATATGATGGCACATATTTTTGAGAGGTATTTTTCAAATACTAAAAACGTAGATTTAACTGATGGGCTATGCGAGGCAACTTTACGATCAATTATTTATAACTCAAAAATTGTAATGAAAAACCAAAAAGATTATGATGCAAGGGCTAATTTGATGTGGGCATCAACTATTGCGCACAACGATATTTTGGGTGTTGGAAGAAATGAGGATTGGGCATCTCATATGATTGAACATGAATTAAGCGCATTTTATGATATTGCGCATGGAGCAGGGCTTTCTATAATATTTCCCGCATGGATGAAATACGTGTGTAAAATTAATATCGAAAGATTCGCACAATTTGCCGAAAATGTTTGGGGTATTAAAGGAGAAAATAAGGAAAAATTAGCACTTGAGGGTATTTTGGCAACAGAAAAATACTTCAAAAGCCTAAATCTTCCGATAAGATTAAGCGAACTAAATATCAAAGAAGAAAAATTTGTGGAAATGTCAAATCTTTGCGTAAAAAATGGTCCGGTAGGTTCACTTAGAAAATTGTACGAAAAAGATATAATTGAAATATTCAAACTGGCCAAATAACTATGAAATCAGCGGTTTGCAAAATAAAATAATTTTCATATTCCCTATAATACAATTTGGGGGAAATTTTGGGAAAAGATATTTAATACTAAATTTTATATTTAATATGCCAAGGCATAAAATAAAAGAGCAGGCCGTATTCTTTTTTATTTATTTGCATTGCAATTTTGATTTATATGGATTCCAAGACAAGAATACTATACTGGCTTTTTGAAGCAACAAAAGGGGGCCCTACCAGAATGAGAATTTTAAGGCTCATAAACAAAAAGCCGATTAATCTAAGAAAAATATCCATTGAACTGGACCTAGATTATAAAACAGTGCAAGAACATATCAAAATATTATTGGATAATGGAATCATCGATACCCCAAAAAAGGGATACGGATCGATTTATTTTATTAGCGTTGAATGGGAAAATAATGATTATATGAAAAATATTTTAAGAGGTTTTGATTATGGTGAAAAAAACAAAAAAAGAAAATAATGTTGGTACAAAAGCATTTTTTGGAACATTAAGCATAGTATTATTTATTATTCTTGTACTTCTACTGGCAGATTTGTTAGTGCCTTTTAAAAAATTTGACCCGCATTTTAATCCTTCACAGCATTTTGCAATTGAGATACTGCTTTCAATGACAGTTACAATATTATCTATTTATTTAATTTATATATATCTTAAAAATTATTTTGAAATTAAAAGCAATTTTGCTTTGGGGGTTGCTCTTGCAATGGTGGCACTATTGACATTTGCAATCACTTCAAATCCGTTGCTTTTGGGTTTTCTTGGAATATATGGAAATATGGGTATTTTTTCATTAATCCCTATGTTTTTTGCAATGATATCCCTTGGGATTCTCGTATGGCTTAGCTCAAAGTAATTTATAATTAATTTGGGGGGAAATTTGGGGAATCCTTTTATAAGGCAAAAAATCCATTATTGCTGATGAAAAATCAAATAATGGAATTAAGAGAGGTATCTAAGGCCTATGGAAAGAATAATTCTTTTTATGCGCTTAAAAATATTAATCTAAAAATAAATGAAGGGGATTTTGCAGCAATAATTGGGTCTTCTGGAAGCGGAAAAAGCACCCTTTTGCATATGCTTGGCCTTTTAGATAAGCCTACACAAGGCGACATTTATTTTGATGGTGAAATCGTTTCCAAAATGAATGAAAATGAGCTTGCAGACGCTAGAAATAAAAAACTAGGATTTGTTTTTCAGGCC
>CAZLIX010000001.1:0-34713 GCA_964559795.1 Microcaldota archaeon | reverse complement strand
TTAAAAAAAGCAGAGCTTGCGGATCAGGATATTTCAAAAATAGATATAAAAGAACTAGTAAAAGAATTCATGTAAGAAACTAGTATGTTTTCCTTTTCTTATTTTTTTCCCATTTTTTAAGAAGTTGCAGGCATTCTTTTCGGCGATATCCTTTGATTATTCTTATTTTTGATTTTCCAAGAGAGTTCATTTTTTCATTTGAAATTGCAAGTTCACAAAAGCCTAATTTTTTTACATCATTTATATTTGTTCCAAAATAAATTGTTTTTATTTTTGCCCAATGGATTGCAGAAAAACACATGGGGCAGGGTTCTGTTGTGGAATATAAAATACAATTTTCAAGCTTAAAAGTATTTAGTTTTTTGCATGCAGACCTAATTGCATTTATTTCAGCATGATTTGTAGAATCATTTTTTTCAAGAACAGTGCTGTTTCCGGTAGAAATTAGTTTTTTTGTTTTATTATCAATAATTACGCAACCAAAAGGAGAATTTCCTTTTTTTAATCCTAATTCTGCCTTTTTTATTGCAATTGCCATCGGATCTTTCATATAGAATAAAAGAGGTTAATTTTTATAAAAGTATTTGAGCCACATTCTCTTAAAAAAAGGCAATGTTAATGTTGAAAGCATAAATGCAAATGCAGGAACTATTGCGTTAAGCCAGGGATCTTTAATTGAAATTGCAGAAAGATAAATTCCTATTGCAAGATAAGTAAATAGAACTAAAAGCATTCTTCTTGTAATAGATATTTCCCAAGATTTATCTGCTTCAACTTTTCTATTGCGCTCTTCGATTTTTCTTATTCTTTCTTCAATAGAGGTCATTCATTTTCAATCCTTGGTGCAAGATAATATGTAATTTTTGCGCCAAAAAGCTCGTAAAAAACTTTTAATGGCTTATCTGTTTCAAGATATATTGTAAGTGGCGTTGAAGCAGAAGTTGCCTTTACCATATCCTCTAAATATTGGAGAGGAAATGTTGATTTTGTGTTATTTTTGCAATTAAGCTCGATTACTTCCTGGCTTCCTTTTGCAAACTCATCTTTTAAATGCCCTGTATCTCCTTTAACTTCTACTACAAATTCTTCTGCATTTAGCATTAATTTTACATGCGAACTTATCAATTTTACATCTTTTAGGATTTCTTTAAACGCATCAGCATTTAATGTTACATTATTTTCAAATTGTATTGCAGGCTCTTTTTGAACCCCAGAACCGATATCTAAAAGATTTATTTTGAATGTCCTTTTTTTATTTTCCCCAAGAAAACACACAGATAGCCTTCCATCATCTAAAGAAAGCTCTACTTTTTCCCCTTTTTTTCCTCTTGAAAGGATGTTTGAAAATTGGGCAATGTCAAGGCCAAGCTTTTTTGGCTCTGAAATTTCGAAGGTTTCAAACGAGGATTTTTCCATTGAAAATGAAATCATTGAAATTTGCGATGGGTCCATTGCTTTTAGGGTTATTCCTTTCTCTGTTACTTCAAATACTCCTTCTTCAACCAAATTTACTACTGAATCTATTGCTGATTTTAAAAAAGGCGCTTCATTCATAACTATCTTCATAAATATCACCAAAAATACGTATAGGTTTATTTAAGTAGAAGGAAATTAAAAACTACTCTTTTTTGCCCAAATCCGGCAAAAGATTCAATACTGCCATCTGGTCTGAAAGATTTGAATATGCCTCAAAGGGCAGGTCTACATATTGCAAATTTGCTGTGCAATGGCAATCATCGTATGTAAAAATTTGGGGTTTGGAAAAAATATTGCCGATTTTTAAAGGAGTGATATCAAAGGTCAGAAGATAGGTTATTTTCATTTCACTTAAAAATCCTGAAATATGGGACTCGACTTTGCCAGTATGGCAAAAACCATAGTCAGATGCTGAGTACTCCACTACAACTAAAGAATTTGAGATACTTTCATATCCCACCCATTGATTTTGCGAAATTAATCTGTCTGGGATAAATACGCAGTAGTCTTTGTATGCATTATTAAATTGGCCTAATGCCCTAAGGTCATCTTCCGTTCTGACACTGACAAGATAACGCCCTTTTTGGTGTCCTTCCCTGCCAAAAACCCTTGTTGCGCTAAGCAGGGTATTTTCTGATTTGACAACCTCTATATGGTTTTGCGGCAAAGAAAAATCCGAAATCTGCAATACTTTTGTCCTAAATGAGTTATCTTCGTAAATCAATGCAATTTCAAGATATTTGTCTTTTCCAAGATAAGATTTTAGCATTCTTATTTTTTCAAAAACACCGGCTAAATTAGTTTTATGAAAATACCATTCGTTTGGGTTTTCTGACAGCAGATAATGAGAATAGTCCATGTCGTAGTACGGATGTATGAGATCTCCTTTTTGGGTAATAGAGGTAAGAGCGTACATCTCATCTATTGAGGTTGATGCATCCAGAATATCGCGAATTATTTTACTCATATTCCTCTCATCGCATTCAAAAACGAGAAATGATTCCCCTTTCACTGCTTTTGTAGGCAGGCCGGAAGAAAGAGACAGCCTTGCCCTTTTTGATTTTCCATAAGAGGTGAATGCAATTCCGCCGTAGTCAGGCCCGAACAATGGCAAACCACCGCAGGAATCCTTAACATATCTGCCGAATACAGGTTCTATTAAAACTGCAATTCCGCATTGGATTCCAAGTTTATTCCGATATGCAATAGCACCCGGACTAAAATGGCTTTTGAGCACTCTTTTTATATCGCGTATAAAAAACTGGATGTTTTTTTCCTCATCTTCCACCGGCGGATGGAATACGCTTTCATAAACCCCTGTTCCGGAACTGTCCTTATGGGCTGAAGAGCGCACTGCAATAGGTGTTTTTCCAAAATTTTTTAATATTTCAACGAAGATTTTCTCTTCAGAATCGCTAAATGGAGTTTCATTGATTTTTTTGCATGCATCAGCGGATTCGATTTTCGCATCAAATGAAAGTCCGCATCTTCCAAGGAAATCATCAAAAAAACCCATTGCAAGAACAGCCCTCGGTCCTGGCTCAAAGCCAGCCATATGAATTGCCCATTCACATTTAAGCAATTCTTCTGCTTTTGCGCCAATAGAACCTTCACCATAAATAGTCCAGTATTTTTCCTTTGTCTGCTCTGTAAGGCTTGAGACTTGAACCTTATTTTTCAAAAGATTTAGGAATGAATTTCTTTTTACAGATAGATCGCTTTGACTAGCCGCTCTGATAAAATGCATATAAATATAAGCGATATAACGATTTAAAAAGTTATCTTTGATGGTTTAAATTGTATACAAAAAGCTAACCAAAAATATATATTGTTAATTATTGTATATAAACTGGGTGTTTTTATGCCAAGCCAGGAAAATGTAATAAAATTTATAAATTCAAACGATATAAAATGGATGGATTTGCAGTTTACTGATATCTTAGGAAAATTATATAGGTTTAGTGTTTCAGGAGTTTCAATAACAGAACAATCTTTTAGGAAAGGGGTAGATGGACCAAATCTTGAAGAGGTTTTTGGAAATGACATTGAAAAAGAGATTGTTCTTGTCCCGGATTCCCAAACATTTGCAAGAATACCATGGGAAACAAACTCTGCGCGAATGATCAGCGATGTTTCCGTTGCTCTTTCAATGGAAAAATATCTAAAAGATCCAAGATATGTTACAGAGCATATGAATATTAATTTAAAGGCAGCTGGAATTACAACCGCAAGAGTATCATCTGAAATTGAATTTTATATGTTTGACGGTGTTACAATAGATAAAGGGGTTTTGCCGCAATCATCAAGCTATAGTATAGATTCAAGAGAAGGATACTGGAACCCTACTCCTTTTTCTGGAAATAAAAAAGGGATTTATTTAAATCAGCCTTATGATACTTATTCTTTATTAAGGGCCCAAATTGCAGAAACTATGATGGAAAATTTTTCTTATCCAGTTGAATATCACTGCCATTCGAAAGGAAGGGCAGGCCAACAAAAAATCGGGACAGGCTCTCTTTCTCTTTCAGAATCCGCTGATGCAATAGCCACATTAAAATATATTGCAAGAAATGCTTCGATTGTTGCAAATTCACTTGCAACATTCATGCCTCTTCCCCTTTCTGATTCTAATGGAAACGGGCAGGTTGTAAGCCAAAGCTTATGGAAAAAAGACAGAAATATTTTCTATGATGCAGCAGATAAATACGCACAGATAAGCCAAAATGCAAGGTATTATATTGGAGGAATTTTAGAGCATGCCTCTGCGATATGCGCTTTTACAAATCCGACATCTAATTCATATAAAAGGCTAAAATCTGAAAAGTATTATTCTGGATGGAGCAAAAATAATGTTGAATCGATTGTTAAAATTACCAATACTATCCAAAACAATGATATTGAAAAAGAAATACAATTTATGTGCGGGGATTGCGCAATGAATCCATACCTTGCATACCCAATAATAATTGCAGCAGGATTAGATGGAATAAAAAACAAGACTGAATGCGGGGAGCCTGTATCAAAAAGGATAAGCCAGATGAATGAAAAAGAGAGAAGAGAAAATAAAATAAGGCCTCTTCCATCAACCCTTCTTGAAGCGCTTGAAGCGCTCCAAAGCGATGACAATTTCCTTAAAGGGGTTGTCCCATCTGAAATGCTTGCAGATTACATGGAATTAAAATTAGATGAAATTTCAAAACTTGAAAATACCGTATCGCCTTCAGAAATTGATATGTATTTTAATGTTTGATTTTTTTTATTTTTTTATATATAAATTGATTAAACAATTAATTATTTGAAAAATCCTAAATCTTCCAATTCTTTTTCATTAAAAACAGGGCCGTCTTTACAAACCAATTTATTCCCAATTACGCAGGTTCCGCATATTCCCATTCCGCATTTCATATATGCTTCAAGACTAAATTCAAAAGGAAGATTATAGGTATTGCATATTTTCCCAACCTGTTTCATCATTTGGTTTGGACCACAGGAAAACAATTTATCAAATTTTTCGGATTTTAAAAGAATATCTAGGTAATTTGTTACAAAACCCTTTTCGCCACAAGAGCCATCATCTGTGCATAATGCTACTTTGCATTTAAGATTTTCAAAATAGTTGGCATAAACTAGATCTTCTTTTGTTTTTGCGCCAAGGATCACTGTGCACTTTATTTTATTTTCACTTGCAGATTTTGCAAGAAAATAAAGCGGGACTACTCCGTACCCTCCTGCAACTAAAATGATTTTTTTCTCATTTTTTAAATTAAATGAGGTTCCAATCGGGCCTCTAAATGAAAGAAAATCCCCTTCTTTTAATGAATGTATTTTTGAGCTAAATGGACCTACATTTGCAACTGAAAGAGTCAACGGATTTGAATTTGCAATGCCAAAGGGCTTTTCATCCAAATCCGGAATCCAGACCATTAGGAATTGGCCTGGTTTTGCATTTAATTTGCCATCTAAAACAATTGAATTTATGCGATAATTTTCTTTTATGATTTTTTTTATTTTCATTGTCTGCATTTCAAACATGGGCTGCACCTGTAAGTTCATCGATTGATTTGTAATTGTGTTTTTTCATCCAATCTAAAATTTCTTTATTTATTTTTGAAAATACTTCAATACCCTCATAGTATACTGCTGAGCCTACACCTATCGCACTTGCACCTGCCATCAACATTTCAATTGCATCTTTTCCTGTTGTAATGCCACCTGTTCCAATTATTGGGATTTTAACTGATTCATAAATATCATAAACGCATCTTATTGCAAGCGGCTTGATTGCAGGGCCTGACATTCCCCCAAAGCCAAAATGAAGAACTGGTTTTTTTCTTTCAATATCGATAATCATTCCTGGTCCTGATGTATTTCCCATATTTATTATATCTGCCCCTGCTCTTTGCGCTTCTGTTGCGGTTTTAACAAGCTCTGGAGAATTTGGAGATAATTTCACAATCAACGGAATATTTGTATTTTCTTTTATGCTCTTTGTGATTTCATAAGTTATTTCAGGCTTATTTTGTCCTGCAAGCGTACCAAAACCTGGGGTATGTGGGCAGGAAAGCACTGCTTCTAGTGCTGAACATTTTATTTTTTTTACGCTTTTTGCAAGAAACGCGAATTCTTTTGGATCTTTTCCAACAATGCTTATTATTAGTGGTTTTTTCAAATTCCAATTTGAAAATTCTAAAAGCGCTTTTTCTAATCCTGGATTTTTATATCCTACTGCATTCAAAAGCCCGCAATTAAATTCAGCAATTATTGGGGAATTATGCCCTGACCTTTCTTCAATTGAGATTGATTTTGAGGTTACTGCCCCTGCTCCTGATTCTGCAACCCGCATAAGAATTAGTTTTGTTGTGCCAAGTATCCCTGAGGCAAGTATGGTTGGATTTTCAAGTTCTAATTTTCCAAGATTAATGTTTAAGTTTGACATTCGGATATAAATTATAAAAAAGCATTATAAAGGATTTGTTTTTAATTTTTTTAGTATTTTTGCTTTTATATAAAATTTATTTAAAACCAGGAATCGAGCTTGCTTTGCCCTGAAACCTCATCTGAAATCTTGGTTAAATTTTCTATTGTTTTTCCAACCCTGTCTTCTGAAAAATCATGCTTTTCACATAAAATATGTTTTATCGCGTTTTCATTTATTTTTCCAAACGAGATTTTTTTTATTTCAAGATATGGCGGGTTTTTAAAAAAATCTATTACTTTTTCAGGCTCTATCTCAAATGAATGGGAATATTTTTCTTCTACGTGTTTTCTTATTTTTGAAAAATCATCAAATTCTAAAACTATTTTTAGTGCTGTTTTTGGACCGACCCGTTTTACTCCGAAATTAAAATCTGTTCCGCATAATACTCCTATCCAAATAAGCTTTTCAATTGTTAATTTATTTTTCTCAAGAAGTTCTGAAAGAATTATTTGTTCTGGCTCTACAAGAACATACTTGTCTTTTCCTGGAACTTTTCTTCTTCCTGTCAATGAAAGATTTCTTAAAAGAATTGGGGCACCAAACAAAAGGGAATCGTAATCCTGAGAAGCAGACGCATGCACTATCCCTTTTTTTGCCATTAGCGCAGACTGTGCTTCTCCTTCGCTTTTTGCCTGTACGTATGGTACACCCATTCCATCTAGAAGAATTTTACATTCATCAACCATATCGCTGGTAAGCCTTGATGTTGCCTGCGCATATTTTTTTGCGTCCTCATATCTTTCTTCTTCTACTGCTTTTTTCCATTTTTCTTCGGCTTCTTTTTTATTTTTAATTCTTTCTTCGATTGTTCCTTTTTTAAATTCTGGCGGCTTTCCATCAAAAACATAAACGGGCTTTATACCTGATTCTAAAAATTTTGAAGTTCTATAAAACAAACCTGAAAGATGAGAAGTTATATTTCCTGAAAAATCCTGTAATGGCGTTCCGTCCGGCTGTCTTATCGATGCCAAAAATTGATAGATTGAATTAAATGCATCAATTGCTATTGTTTTTCCTGAAAAGGAATTAAGATCTACTGGGTTTTTTAATGCAAGATCTCCTATATCAACGCCCATTAAATTACCTGTTTTTCTTTTTGTTTTTTTCAAATTCTAAGGCATCTGCCAATGTAAAATCTTTTTTTTGTGACTGCTTTAAATGACTAAGATCATCTACAAGTGAAATTGATGATTTTTCAACAAGTTTTATTCCAAGCCTCTTCTCTATTTTTTTTAGTATTTTTATCGGGGGGGTTGTACTTTCCCTTTCAATATGTTCAAGATAGCTTGCCTTTTCATTTATTTCTTTTGCAAGATCTTCTATTCGAATATTTTCCTTATTTCTTGCAGATAGCATTATTTTTCCAAAGTTTTCAATTGGAGTTTCCTCTTCTTTTAGATCCCGTGGTGGCCTTGAATAATTTAGAAGTTCCTGGTTTTCAGAAGGATTATCGGTTAGTGAAAACAGGATTTTTCCTTCTCTTGCGCAAACACCGCAGGCTGAAAGCTTTGCCTGGTGTATTAAAATAACGAATTTGGCCTCTCTGTTTCCGCAAACTTCACATGAACCGGTCATAAATAGATATAATATTATAAAAATTAAATAGTATCTTTTTTATAAAAATATAAACAGCTATAAAAAAATATGCATAAAAAATAGATTATGCCAAAAAGAATAATAGATGCTGCAGGATCAAAAATAATGAGACACCTAAATATTATCAAAAGCAGTATAAAAATAAGCACTGATTATGAGAAATACTCTCCTGGGGAAATAATAAATGCAGATATAGAATTAAAGCTTGCAGGGGAAATAAGAGCAAGAACGCTTGAAATTTCATTAAACTGCGTCCAAACAAAAAGAGAAAAAAGCCACCGGGAGATGGATCAATATGATTACAGGCTTGATAAAGAGACTGGGATTCCGCGATCGACAAATCTTAGAACGACGTATTATGAAAAAATAGAAACAGTTTATTCTGAAAAAAAGAGGATAAATGTTAATGGTAAATTTTCAAGCGATAGTTTTGCCATCGAATTTGAGATTCCATATGAGGCCAAAAAAACAAAGCACAATTATGATTATGATGATGCGAAAATTGAATGGTTTATTTTTGCAAAAATGGATATCCCTAATGCAATGGATATACATTCAACAAAAAAAATAGAAATGATTTAATCAAAGACATTGTTTTCTTTTAAAATATTCAAAAAATATTTCATCAAATCGTATTTTTGGATTTGAAAGGTGATTTGAAAGATACTGCTCTGAAAGAATATCATTGTAAAAACCTAAAATAGGAAGCGGTATCCCAATATCTATATCTTCACCGAAATTTGCATACATTTCTGTACAATGCGAAGCGTCAGAGTATTTATTTAAAAGATTTTTCAAATTTTGAAAAAATAATATTTCCATTGGATTTAATTTTCCCATTTTTTCTTCAAGAATAGCTATTGAATTATTTTCAAATTGAGTTGTAAGCCATTTTAAGTAAAGCAGCATTGAATCTAATTCTTCCCTTTTGCTTTCTTCAAAATTACTATAAATTGCATGCAAAAATTCATGCACTGCAACATTTTCCTTTGAATGGTAATATAATGACTCATTAAATAGGGTTATTTTTTTATCATCATAAGACCACAGCCCCAAAACAGTTGTATTGCCACTGTTTTCAGAATAGCCAAGTGGAACAGTTGAAAGATAAAAATCTGATTGCGCAAGCACCTCTAAAACAAATGGATTTTCTAAATTAATTGAATAGGGGAGCCTTTGCAAATATAATTCCAAATCGGATGTTCCTTCTATTTTTTGCTTAAAGTTAAATTCAAAACCGTTAAAAAAACAGATGGATGAATTTGACGCTGTGGATGAATTTGAATATCTTTTTGTGCTATGCGTAATGTCGTAAATAGAGCAGCAAAGACCAGAAATAACAGCAGATGCTAAAAAAGCCATCGCAAAAAAGGTTGCTTTTTTTCCAAGCTTTTCGCTTTGAATAGTTTTTCTTATATCTTTTGTATCTCCTGTATTATTTTTTTGTTTTAGGGGCAGTTCAAGTTGCTTATACATAATTAGAATGTTATAAAAAATATTTAAAAAAGGTTTGTTTTTCTTGTTTCATATTCATTTTTATTAATATATTAGATATTTTTTTATGGAAGTTAATATAATTGGGGCAGGACCTTCTGGGCTTATAAGCTCAATTTCTGCAATAAGAAATGGGTTTAGCCCGATTATATATGAGGAGCATGATTTTTGCGGTAAACGTGAAAATTGCTCCGGGCTTTTTTCAAAAACCGGCCTTGAAACACTTAAAGAATTCATAGATTATAAAAAATTAATAAAAAATAGATTTAATGGGGCAGTAATAGATCTTGCTGATGAAAAAATAATTGTTGAAAAAAAAGAAGATGTTGCATATCTTATTCCAAGAAGCGAATTTGATAACGGCCTTTATTTAAATGCTGAAAAAGAAGGGGTAAAAATAAAATTAAATGAAAGAATTGTTGATTTTAACAGGTTTGAAAATATAATTGGAGCTGACGGGCCAAATTCTAATGTTGCAGAGTTTTTTAATTTTCCAAAAATTGAAAAATTTATATCTGCTGCAAAATCAAAAATAAAATACAAGGCGAATGACCAAAATAAAGTTTATTTGTATTATTCTAATGAAATGTTTAATGGTTTTTTTGGATGGATTATACCACAAAATGAAGAAGAATGCGAGATTGGGTGCGGAACAGTCCTTCCAAATAATATTTATGGAGTTTTTAAAAATTTTGAAAAAAAAATAGGAGCTAGATGCGAGAAAATAAATTATTCTATAATACCTATAAAAACGAGAATTAAAACTGGGATAAAAATCAAAAATAGAAATATTATATTGGTTGGAGATGCGGCCGGACAGGTAAAATCAACTACGGGTGGCGGGGTTATTTTGGGTGGAACTTGCGCAAAAATTGCAGGGATTTATGCAAATGATCCTATAAAATATGAAAAGGAGTGGAGAAAAAAGTTAGGTTTTGAATTTAAAATGCATAGTTTTGCCCAAAAGTTTTTAGAAAAAAGGAACTGGAAGGAATTGACAGGCATTGCCAGATTTATAAAAAGATATAAATTAGATGAATATATCTCATATAATGGAGATATGGATAAACCTTCTAAAATGATTAATTTTAATTTGCTTGCGCACTTTTTTAAAAATCTTTTTTAACTAGATTGATACTGTATGGAGCATATTTATAAAGATTAGTTCCATAAGAGCGAAATGTTTTAAATTTGCAATATCATATTGTTTTTATAGGAGCAATATTTTATGTTTGGAACTTCAGGTATACGTGGAATTTATGGAAAAGAAGTTAATGAGGAATTAGCAGTAAAAATTGGAAATATTTTCCCAAAAGAAACAGTAGTTGTTGCAAGAGATATTAGAAAATCTGGAAAAACATTATCAATGGCATTAATATCTGGGATACTATCAAAAGGATATGATGTGATAGACATTGGAATTGCAACAACCCCTACGCTTGCATTAGCATCAAAAAATATGAATTGCGATGGAATAATGATCACTGCTTCGCATAATCCTCCTGAATATAATGGATTAAAATTTTTTTTTAAAGGAGGGGAAATTCCAAAGGAACGAGAACTTGAAATTGCAGAAAAATACAAAAATGAGGATATTGCATTTTGCAGTTGGAATAAAATTGGAAAAATACAAAAATATGAAGATGCTGTTTTAGACCATATAAAACTAATAAAAAAAATGATTGATATTGATTTAATAAAAAAGAAAAATCCAAAAGTAGTTCTTGATTGCAATGGGCCTGCATCTTTAATAGCTCCTAAATTAATGGAAGAGATAGGATGCAAGGTTATTCCAATAAACACTTCCATTGAAAAATTTGAAAGGGCCTCTGAACCAAATAAAAAAAATTTATCTGGTCTTTTGAAAAAAGTAATTGAAACTGGAGCGGATTTTGGGATTGGGTATGATGGGGATGCGGACAGGGCAATAGTTGTTGATGAAACTGGCTGCATTCTTCCTTTTGATGTTCAATTGGCATTAATAATAGAAAATGAAATTGCAGGATTAGCTGGGGAAAAAAAGGTAGTGACTACTATAGAAGCATCCTTAATTGTGAAAGAGGCTATTGAAAAAAATAACGCAGAATATGCAATAACCCCTGTCGGAAGCATATTTGTATCAAAGGAAATGAAAAAAGATAATGGAATATTTGGAGGAGAACCTTGTGGAGAGTATATATTTAAAAATGGGGTCAGTTCTCCTGATGGAATTTTAACCGGGGCAAAATTTGCAGAAATTTTTTGCAGGTGTGGCAAATTTTCAAAGCTCATCAAAAAGTATGCGCAGCACCCAATAGTAAGAGAAAAATTTGAATGTGAAAATTCAAAAAAATATGAAGTAGTTGAAAAAATAAAAGGAAAAATAAATATTGAAGGCGAAAAAAGGGTCGATGATGGCATAAGAATCGACCAAAAAGACGGCTGGTTTTTGATAAGGGCTTCTGGAACAGAACCATATATCAGATTAACTATGGAATATAAAGATGACAAAAAACTTTATGAGATGCACAGATGCATTTTTGAATTAATAAAATCAAATATTTAAATTTAAATCTAATTTAATATTTTTCTATCCTAAGATATATTGGATTATTATGAATGATGAAATTAATATAGATGATTTTAGGAGTGCTGGAAAAATTGCGAGCCAAATAAGAGAGGAAAGCAAAAAGCTTATAATGCCTGGTGAAAGTATTTTGGATATTGCAGAAACCATTGAAAAAATGATTTTTGATGAAGGCGGAAGGCCAGCATTTCCTGTAAATATTTCAATAAACTCATTTGCTGCACATTTTACACCTGAAAAAACATATGAAAAATTGCTTGAAGATGAAGATGTTGTCAAGATAGATTTGGGAGTAGATGTAAATGGAGGATTAGGAGATACTGCATATACTATTGATTTATCTGGAAAATACGAAACATTGGTCAATGCATCAAAAGAGGCCCTTGATGAGGCAATAAAATTTTTAAAACCAGGAGTAAAAATAGGGGAAATTGGTGGGGTTGTAGAAGAAAAAATAAAATCTTTTGGTTTTAAGCCTATTTCAAATCTCACTGGACATAAGATAATAACAGGCCTTTTGCATGCAGGAATTGATGTTCCAAATGTCAAGACAAGTGATCCTTATGAAATACAAGAAGGAGAAGTTTATGCAATTGAGCCTTTTGCAAGCACGGGGTCTGGATTTGTTTCAGATTTAGACCAAGTTGAAATATTTAGCTTATATTCAATGAACACTGTGAAAATGAGGCAATCGAGACAAATTTTAAATCATATTATCAATGAATACGGGCTTTTGCCTTTTTCTGAAAGATGGCTGAATAAAAAATTCCCATCAAGGCTTGCTGTTTCTGCTGCATTAAAAGAGCTATTAAGAGAACAAATAATCAGGGCTTACCCTATTTTAAAGGATTCTGGGGATGGGATTGTATCACAGGCCGAACATACGTTATATATAACTAAAAATGGTGCTGAGATATTAACTAAATAGCATATTTACTAAAAAAGAGTAAATATTAAAACATTTCCAAACACATTAACGTTGAGGTTTTTTTATGAAATTTAAACCAGGAACTGGACGAACATTATTTTTAAAGGCAGGGGTACCTTATCTTTCTTTAGTTAATGAGAAATATATGCAAAAAACCCTTAATGCTGCTTTAGAAAGGGCAAAAAAGATAACTGAAATTGGTGGAAAGGCTATACTTACAATAGAAGATGAAAATTTATACGGCAACGAGCAAATTAAAAGAGTATGCGCAAAATATCAAACCACAATAGATCATATTTCTACTAACAAAATTGAAGATATTTCAATTTCTTTAAGGCTTTCGCAACTTGGCTTTTCATTACAAGGTTATGAAGAAAGAAAGAAAAATACCATCGCAAATTTAACTGAGATATTAAATGGATGTAAGAATAATAATATGAACTGTTGGATTGATTGCGAAAAAAATGATCAAATATTATTTATTTCAAATATGCTTCCAAGATTAATTGAATTTTATAAATTTATTGGAATAACTTTACCAACAATATATCTAAAAGAGACATATAAAATGATTAGTGATATTATTTCACTTAATAATGGCGAAAGGCCTGCAATAAGGCTTGTAAATGGCTTTTATAAAAGAGAAATACCGGAAAATATTTCACAAATTACAATTAATGTTCTAAAACATTTATTTAAAGCAACAGAAGATCCATTAAAAATTGCTGTTGGGGTGACAAGCTTGCGCCCTATTGGCAACGCGATTATACAACTAAAAGAAAAGTATCCTAAAAAAGATGCACAAATACATGTTTTTGACAGCGAGTATTCTTTACAAATTATACAAAGCAGCGTTGCAAAAAATGTAGGATGCGCAGTATTAATTCCTATAAAGCCAATTAACTAATTTCCTTTTATTTTTCTAAGAAAATACTTATGGACTGAGGTGTTTATCAGTTCGGGGTGGAATGCAATTGCAAGATAGTACTTGCCATTTTTTTCTTGTTCGACTCCAACTACCTCATTTTTATCTTTTGCAAATATTGTAACACTGCTACAAAATGATTTTATTTTCGGAGCCCTTATGAAAATACCTTCAATATCTCCAAAAACAGACCAGATTTTTTTTGAAAATGAATCAAGCTGCGAACCATAGGCATTTCTTTCAATTTCAATATCCATAAGGTTGAGATGAGATTTTGAAATTAAAATTGCGCCAGCGCAGGTTCCAAAGATGTTTTTTATTTTTCTGATTTTTTCAATCATATCTTCTCTTGCAAGAAGCTTCATTAGGGTTGTGCTTTCTCCTCCTGGAATTATAAGAGCATCTAAATTTTCAAGATCTTTTTTTGTTCTTACTTCAATTGCTTTTGCATCAATACCTAGTTCTTTTATTGCATTTTTTGTTGCATTGATATGCTCTATTACATCTCCTTGAAGAGCTAAAATTCCGATCTTAAATTCCATTTTTAATCATCCGAAGTATTTTCTTGGCGTTTTCTTTTGAAGAAGCAATGAAAAGGGTGTCTTTTCCAAGCTTTTCTTTTAAAAGAATTCCGCCTGCCTCAGAAACTATAAGCTCTCCTGCCGCATAATCCCATTTTTTCAGGCCTATTGAAATATAACCATCTATTCTTCCAGAAGAAACATAAGCAAGCTCAATTGCAGCGCTTCCAAGCTTTGTAACCCTAAGGCATTTTGGATAAAAAAGCCGAAATATTTTTTTTACATTTTTTTCATTTCGCATTGAATCTGGATAACACCATGCAAGAAACCAGTTTTCCATTTTTTTATCTGATTTTATATGAATTTTTTTCCCATTTAGATATGCGCCTTTTCCTTTTTCTGCATAAAATAGTTCTTTTGTTATGGGATTGTATATTGCGCCTGCAATAGGGGTTTTTTTATATTCAAGTGCAATTGAAATTGCGCACAATGGAATTTTATGAATAAAATTAGTTGTCCCATCTATTGGATCTATTATCCATTGATATTTTGAAGAAATATTTTCTTGTCCGCTTTCCTCTGCAAGAATATCGTGGTATGGAAATTTTTCTGCGATTTTTTCTTTTAGGAATTTTTCAGTTTGAAAATCAAATTGAGTAACATAGTCTTGTGGGTTTTTTTCACTGTATTCTATTTTTCCAAAATACCCTCTTTCAATTATCTTTCCTGCATCAAAGGTAAGCTTTTTTAAAAAAGAATAGTATTTCAATTCAGATTCCTCTTTTTGCAAGCCTGTCTTCTTCTTTCATTGATGCAATATCAAGCCCTCTCATCGCATCTCCTAAGCCTTCTGAAGCTTTTGCAACACTTAAAGGATCATTAAAATGGGCTGTTGCATCAACTATTGCCTTTGCCCTTTTTTGCGGGTCTTGTGATTTAAAAATTCCAGAACCAACAAAAACGCCATCAACGCCAAGCTGCATACAAAGCGCAGCATCTGCAGGGGTTGCAATTCCTCCTGCTGCAAAATTTACTACTGGAAGCCTTTTTAATTCTTTGACTTTTTTTACCAATTCTAATGGAACCTTATAATCTTTTGCACACTTCTCGAGTTCTTTTGCAGACATTTTTTCAAGGGATTCTATTTCTTCTTTTATTGTTCTTATATGTTTTACTGCCTCAACGATATTTCCTGATCCTGCTTCTCCTTTTGTTCTTATCATTGCCGCCCCTTCATTTATTCTTCTTAGGGCTTCTCCCAAATTTCTTGCGCCACATACGAATGGAACTTTAAATTTATATTTTTGAATATGGTATTTATCATCTGCAGGGGTTAAAACTTCGCTTTCATCTATATAATCTACTTTTATTGCTTCAAGAACCTGCGCTTCTGCAAAATGGCCTATCCTACATTTTGCCATTACTGGAATTGTTACTGCTTTTTTTATTTCAAGAATCATTTTTGGATCAGACATTCTTGCAACTCCTCCTTGGGCCCTTATATCTGCTGGAACCCTTTCAAGCGCCATAACGCTTACTGCGCCTGCTTTTTCTGCAATTTTTGCCTGCTCTGAGTTTGTAACATCCATTATTACCCCGCCTTTTAGCATTTGAGCTAAGCCAGATTTTAATAAAAAGTCTTTATCTTGCATATGTAACCTCTTAATAGTATTTGGATGGGAAAAAATATATAAACCAAATGCCTGCAATTTTAAAAATTGCAAGAACGCATACGTAATGCCCTGTTATGTAATATTGGTGGTTTTCTTCTTATGGAAGAATGGAGTAAATCAAGTTCAGATTTGTTTTTTACTGAACTGTTGATTGAATTTCTAAAAAGAGATAAGAATTCTATTTTAATCAAATTTTGCTCTTCTTTTGTAATGCATCCCTCTATTATATGAAGATACTCGCAGAGTACCACTATTGAATGTTTGAGTCCGACCATTCTGATATATTCCTTGTCCTTATCATAAATAATTTTCTTTAATGACAATCCTTTCGAATCATTTATTTGTTCAAGTGCCTTTGCAGCCTCATGTGAAAGATCCCTATCTTTTTTTAGCATCAGTGAAATCAAAAGATCAACAGAGGTTTTATCTTTGAGGTTTGCAAGAATACGAATTGCGCATATTTTCGCATGTTCTAAAAAAAGGCCTTTTTTTTCAAGAAGCAATAGGCATTTTTGAGAAAGAGTATTATTTTCATCTAAAAATCCTGTAAAAAGGCTCGAAAAGTTGCATTGTGGATCGTGATATAAAATGAGCAAAATACGTGTGCACATGCTGCTTTTGGGGTTTTCTTCAAAAAGCCCCTCTATAACCTTTCTAAATGTATTTGGGTCATTTTTACATATTTCAGCTATAGCACCATCGCGCAGATTATCTAGATTGCCATTTTCAAATTTATTGGAAAAAAGATAGTTCGAAACCTCTGAAAATCCGCAAAGCCCAAGAGCAAGCGCACAAAATGGTCCGAGTTTTTTGAAATGGATGAATTCTAAATCAAAAAATATTTTGTGTAAAAAATTAAAGGATTCTTCATTGCATTTTGCAATTTTTCCAAGAGACTGGATTATTTCACTTTGATGATTCTCACTTAAATTTAAAAATGAGACTAGCAATGGGATAGTAGCTCTTTTATCTGCCACTATGCCAAGGACGATTATGCTGTTTTTTATTAGAGGATAATTTTCGGATTTGAGGTTATGTATTAGTTTTAAAAAAACAGCATCTTCTTTTTTTGCGATTTGAGCAAGTATATTATTTACTTGAAAATTAATAGCCCCACTAGAAGTATTATAATACAAGGAATAGCATATGATTGCAGTAGGATCTTTTAATATTTCAAATAATAAATCCGCTGATTCTATACCGCGGTCCATTATTTTTTGTGTTTCACCATTATAAATAAGTGATATTATTTCATTACTTGTAATCATAACTATCTAATTTATTATAACATAAGAAAGTGTTTAAATAAGTTTGGAAATGTATTAATTTTCAAGACCTGCAAGATCCATTAATGAAAACTCTTCTTCCTGCTTTCCTATTGTAACGCTCTTATTTTTTGCAAACTTATTGAATTTTTGCTTTTTATAATGCTCTTGAAGAACGCCTCTTATTTTTTTAAGTTCTTCTTCTATTTTCAAAATTTCTGCATCTATTTGGATTAAATCAGAAGAAACCAATGAAAGCTTTCTTCTTGCCCTTTCGACCTCTTTTACTTTTGAATAGTCTGATTCAAGTTTTTTTAGTTCTTTTATCAAATCCTTTTCTTTTTTTGGAGTGTATGCCTGGGTTGTTATTCGAAATTCGAGGGTTTTTATTCCTCTTCTTATCTCCCCTGTTCTGACATCTTTTGTTTTTTCAACGAATGGCTCTAATGCTTTTTGCTCGTATGATTTATATTTTTTCCTATCATTGAGCCTTTTTATAGATTGTATTAGAAAGATTTTTCTTTCTTCAAGTTTTTTTATTTCGTCTTTTGGTTCTTCTAAATCCATGTTATCACTGATAGGAAATTTGTGGAAATAATAATAAGGATTAGTATTTAAAAATATGTTGTTTTTTTAAAAAATTAATCTTTTAATATACTATTTGGATTTGAATTGAAAAGAATCCTTATTGCTTCATTAAGATTATCCCTTACTTCTATAGTCTGATCATTTGATGCAATGGATAGAATTGAAAAAATTTTATAGATGCTATCCTTTTGATTAAATCCAAATCTTATTTTATTTGGTTTGAAATAGTTTGGATTTGAAAGAAATAAATTTGACCAAAAACAAATTTCTGAATCAGGAAAAGATGTTTTTAAATGAAAAACGAGGATTGGGATTGATTTTGAGGAGTTGATTCTTATCTCTTTTGAATTGCTCTGCATTGCATTTTCAATTATATTTAATAGCCTAAAATCAAAAAAACCGCAATTATTCACTGCGTCAGGATAGTATTTTGAAGCAATATTTTTAATTACAGGATCATCACTATTTGATTCCATATCAAGAATTGTTGCAATATCCTTACAGATTATTATTTGGGATATTACATCGTCATTTTTTTTATATTTATCAAATTCATCAAATAACCCTTCAAGCCTTGCAGAAGTCTTGCTCTTGATTTCAAAATCTAATTTTTGAATTGTGTCGTAAGATTTAAAAGAACAGGAAATGAAAACAGCTCCTAATGCTATAAGAGCGGTTTTTTTAAAAAAATTTATGCAGCTAGTTGTTTTTTTTGTTGAAATTTTCATTTTTACCATTATTTAAAATTGATAGAAAGGGTATATAAATGTTTAAATTTCAAAAAGGTCTAGAAAAAACCGCCAAGACCAGTTTGTTTTCCTTCTGATTTTAAATCATCTTTAGAAAATCCAAGCTCTTTTAATATTTTTAAGACTGATGGAAGAACCTGATTATTTATATAATAATCTGCATCGTAGTCTTTTGCAAATTCTAAAAGCTCTGCTTTTTCAGAAATGGTTTTTCCTTTTTTTGTTATTATATAACCGATAAGGCTTCCTTTTTGTATTGCTAATCCTCTTCCTATTCCTTTTCTTGCAGCAGATATTTCTGGGCTTATCAAATCATATTTTTTTGGATCCTTGCTTATTTGCGTAAAAATTACAAGATCTGAAAGCTCTATTTTTCCAGACTTTAAATCAAAAATAGTATCTTTAACTATTTTTGCAGCTTTTTCCTTGTTTTTTTCCTTTAAAATAATTTCGAGTACTTTTTTTTGCGTTTTTTTTGCAATATTTGACCAATCTCTTCTTACAAGTTCAAAGCCTCGTATTTTAATTGAGCCATCTTCTGCTAAAAGAGCATATTTTTTCTTTGCTCCTTTTTCCTCGGCTTTTTTGCCGACGAAAACTCCTGATGAAAAAAATCCTTCAAGCTCTAATTCCATATCTTCTGGAAGGTTCTTATTAACAGTATTTAAAAATTCTAAAACCTCTTGCTTTGATTTGTTTTCCTGCAATAGAAAAACCGAATCAGTGTCCCCATATAAAACCTTAAACCCGTTTTTTTCTGCGCTTTCTATTGTATTTTGAATGTGCAATCTTCCCCATGCTGTGACAGATTCTGCGCATTTTCTATTATACCATCTTGAACGAGCATACCCCATATAACCATAAAAGGAATTTGAAAGAATCTTATATGATTGTGATTTAGCCTCAATTGATTTGTACTTTTCTGAAAGCTTATCTAGTTTTTTTAATTCTTTTTTAAGAACTGACCTTTCTAAGACAAGTGTTTTTAAAACTCCTGGGATTAGTCCGGTTGGGGATTTTTTAAAATTCCAGCCGAGAGGAGAATTGTGTGAATTATTTTTCGATTCTGTCAATGTATATGGATCTATATTATATGAAATTATTATTGAAGGATAAAGACCCCTAAAATCCATTACGACAATGTTTTCATATATGCCTGGGTTTGGAATTTTAACAAATGCTCCTTCTATTGGATTTGAAAGCCTTTGGGAAATTGTAGAATCTTTTGGTTTTGAAGGTATAATCATATTTTTTTTAACGCTTTCTTGCATTAGTAAAAATTCTACCATCTGGCCTGTTGTTGAAAGGCTCGTTTCAAAAAGAGAAAGGCCCGTTACTTTTGAAAGCTCAATAAAAAGAGGCAACATTATTGTTCCAAGTTCGTAAGTTGTTTTTGCATCCATTAAAGAATAAACACATAAATCTTCTATGTCGTTGCTATCCCACATCTTCCAAATATCAAGACGCTCGATCATTTTCTTTTTATTTGTGCTAAGCTCGTTATAAACCGCTTCTAGAGTATATTTTTTTGATTTTAAAACCCCGATTATTCCCAAAAATCTTGCCATTGGATATAAATCAAGATGTATTCTCCCATTTAGCGATACCCCAGAATTAAGGCCTTTTTTTAGTTTTTTTAAATCGCTGTTCCAGCGCCCAAGCTCGAAATCAATTTTTGATATTTCTGACCTTTGCAAAAGGTAGGGGATATCAAAATTGGTTGTATTATATCCAAAAATAATGTCTGGGTCTTTTTTTGATATTAGTTCGCAAAGTTTTGAAATAATCTGAGATTCTGTTTCAAATAGATGCACAAATTCTTTTTTGGTCTTTTTTGAGTATGTCAAAACGCCAGATGATACGTTATCGCAATAGCTGATCATTATTACCGGATCTTTTTCAGGCCTTGGGGCACCTAAAGGATTATAGGTTTCAATATCAAATGAAAAATAGGACAGATCTGCTCCATCTCTTTTTGAAATAGAGGTTATTTCTTTTATAAAATTTCCGTCTGAAATATATGAGATTAATGAGAAGGGCTTTAGCTCAAAATCAAGCATAATCCTTTTTGTATATAAAATTGAAGATTCAAGGCATGGAAAAGGTATTGCATCCCTTAGGATAGGGATATCAAAGGGGAAATTGCATGAAATTTTTGCAATTGTCTTTTGTTCTCCTTCGTATTCTTTTTTTACAAATTCTATTTTTTTAGGAGAAACTAACTCTCCTGTTTTTGATTTTACAGAAAGCTTTTCAAGAACCTGTTTTTCTTTTTCACTGCAAAGAACATAAAAATATGGATCGTATTGAAATAAAAGATTTTTTATTCTGCCATCTTCTGATTTAAAGATAAATTCTGCATAAGATTTGTTTTCAAGGATTTTTTGGTTTAGGTCTATAAAAAAAGATTTTTCCATAAAAGGAAATGAAAAGAATAAAATAAAAGATTATCTTAATTTTCTTTCGCGAAGCTCTGTTTCAAGCTGGATTAACTTGTCTAATACATCATTTCTGACAAATCTTCTCCCGCCGACTTTTGTATGTGGTATTCTTCCTCTGTCAAGCCTTCTTTCAAATGCGTTTCTCCTGATTTTAATCCCGCTCTTGTGAAGCTTGTCCAAAGATTCTGAAACAGAATAATAATCCTTGCTTACATGTGTTAATGCTTCTACTGCATCTTTTGGAATCAATCTTCTTGTGCCGATTTTTACAGAAGGAACTGAACCTTTTTCAACCCTTCCTATAAATGCCCTGTAATTTATTTTTTTATTGAATTTTTTATATTCTTCAAATGCATCTCTTACTGTGTAAAAATCAGAACCAAGGCTTAAAATATCCTCTAAAACTGCCTGTGGGATATATCTTTTTCTTCCTATTTTAACAAATGGGACTGTTCCTCTTTCAATTCTTCCACCAAATGCCCTAAAAGAAATATAAAGACCTTTTCCTTTCAAATAATCATAAGCATCCTGAACAGAATAAAGCCTATTTTTTTGTATATCATCTTCTGTCGCTTTTACCTTATATAATTTTTGTGCAGATTCAAATACAGAATTTACTGAACTAGATAATGATTTTTCAACCCTGCTTCTTGATTTTTTTATATTTTCAGGATCAATATGCTTAAATTTGTCAATAATCTCATCATCAATATTTATATCGATATTAATTCTCTTTCCTCTGGGCATAATTTTCACCATTTGTGTTTATTATTGTTATTTTATATACATATATTATGGAAACTAATATTTATAAAGCTTTAGTTATTCACGCAAATAGTGCTATTCTTTTTTTATAAACCGAAGATATAAAAAGAATGCGCCAGCAAGGATTGCAATAATTATAATTAAAGGCAATATTAAAGTAAAAAAGAGGTCTGAAATCCAATTATTGCCCTCTTCCTGCTGTGGTTTTTCTTCAGGAATAGAAGTAGTAGTAAAGATCTCATACTGCCCTGGTATTGTAATAGTGTTACCATCTTTATCTTCTACATAAATTGAAAAGAAAACAATCGTATCAAAATTTATTGGATCCATTTGGGCGATATATAGGCCGGATCCTTTGGGGAAAATTTTTGCATTTTTCCATCCTTTGCCATAATCATAAATAACTGAGAGGGTTGATTCGTTTATTCCAGAAGGATTTGAACCGGGATCTTTTAATGTAATTAAAAGGTTGGTATATTTTTCATCTTTTTCATCAATTATTGAAAGTAGCTGTGGGGGGGTTTTATCAAAAATAATTGTATACTCATTTGAAAGATCTAGATTGATTTGTGGAGATTTTTTTATGCCATTATATGTTACTGTTATTTGAGGATTTGAAATTCCTACTTCTGGGATGATTATTTTTCCAAGAGAAGAGTTATAGGTTTCACCAAAAAAAGTTGCACTTGCATCGATAGGATTTCCTTCATCGTCTACAATATGGAGTATTAGGTCGGAAACATAAAAAGAGAGCGAATAACTTGTATCAGAAAAAACTGGGAATACTGCATCTTTTTTTGCCCCCTCATAAGATGCAAAAACATACTTTTCTCCTTCGCATACGCTAAAACCAACAACCCCGTTTTCATCAGTTAATTTCGTGAATTCTCCTATAACAACAGTTGCTCCGCTTACTTTTTTATTATCCTGATCTCTAACTGTTACAATAAGATTATGCGCTGGAAATGAAAGATCAATTATTGATTCATGTGAATTTGCATAGACTATTTTTTTTACCTGTACACCATCATAATTTGCAATTATCGTAATATCACATTTAATTTTATCTTCTTGTGTTTCCAAATTTTGGATTTTTATTTTTGCTGTGCCGTCAATTCCAGTAAGTTTTGGCACTGTTGTAGCATAGCCTTTTCCTGTTGAATCGCTTAATTGATAAGTAAGGGTTATTGAAACATTAGTTAATGGCCTATTGCTTGCATCAAGGGCCCTTACGGTTAATTCATCTGTATATGTTGTATTGCAGCTTACTGCTGCAAAAATTCCTGAAAATAAACAAAATAATACGAAAATTGAAAATATTTTTTTCATAAGTATATTATTTTGGAAAAAAATAAAAATAGAGCTTAAAGCAAAAATAAAAAAAGTTTCGAGCCCGACGGGATTTGAACCCGCAACCCTTCGGTTTCTCCAGCAATTTGGAGTCGGCTTCCGAAGCCGAAAGCTCTATCCAGATTGAGCTACGGGCCCGCGCAGGTAATATATCTACTGATAATTACTTAAAAATATGCACTAAACTCATGAAAATTGAAAATAAAACATTGATGCCAAATATAACAGATAAATAAAAAGGAATATGGCGCCTCCAAATCTTCCCATTTTTTTGTTTACTGCTGTGATATATAAAAGGAAAACTGCTGCAAGGATTGCAAAAAGAAGGGCAGTTATAAAAACTGGCATTACAAGATATATTGGATTTATTATTGCAGCAACTCCTATGACAAATGTCAAATTTGCAACGCTTGCACCTGTTGCATTTCCAAGGGCGATGCCATATTGTTTTTTTCTAATCGCCTGAAGGCATATTGATGCCTCTGGCAGAGAAGTTCCTATTGCAATTATTGTTGCTCCTATAAATCCTTCGCTTAGATTGAATAATTCTGCAAGCTCGATTGAAGAACTTACAACAAAGCTTGAGCTTATTAAAACAAGTATTATGGATGCTAAAAAATACAAAATAGAATTTATTGCCTGTGGTTTTTGAACATATTGTTCTTCTTCATTATTTCTTTTGTTTGATTTTAATACGTAAAACAGATAAATAATATATGAAAAAATCAAAATCGCACCTTCGAAAACTCCAAGGGCATTTTTTCTAACAGAAGTAATGAATATTATATAAACTGAAAGAATTACAGTAATTAAAAGTATCAAATCCACTTCTTTTGAATTTTCTTTGCTTATTTTAAAGCCGTATAAAAACGCGCCAAGACCTAATATGAAAAAAATATCAGTTATAACTGAGCCAAATGCATTTCCTGCAGCAATCGCACCATCTCCTGACATTGAAGAAATTATTGAAACTGAAAGCTCTGGGAGGGTTGTTGAAAAAGAAATTAAAATGAACCCTACTGCAAGAGAGCTTATTTTGAAATAATTTGCAATTTTTGAAGCGCTTGAAACAGTTATGCTGGCTGATTTTGAAAGAATAATTATAGAAGCTAATAATGTAACTATTGCAACAATTGCCATATAAATTAAACTTGGTAGATTGGATTTATATCTTTTCTGAAAAAATAAATTCTAAAAAAGAAGAAAGATTTCCTTCTTTTGAGAAAGCAGAATTCCATTTTCTAGCTAAAATCCCGAATAATTTAAGCTCTTTTTGCTGCTGTTCTTTTATTTTGAAAAGATTTTTTTTCATTTCAGAACTAAGCTGCCAATTATGCTGACAGCGTATTTGCTCTTTTGCAAGAATTTCTCCATTTTCAAACTTAAAAGGATATAATCTGCAGACCATTGGCCTTTCTTTATAAATTGTGCAAAGATTATCTTTGCCTAGAAAAATACAGCTCCCGTTCCTTTTTCTTTTAAGTGTAAGATAATATTCTTTTGGGATTTTTTTTTCAAAAAAAATAATGTTTTGAGCAAGGCATGTATCAAAATTATCAGAATTAACCAAATCTATAAAATCAAAAGAAGAAATTTTTTTATAAATCCTTAAAATATCAAATGAAGTTAATGTTACTGCATAATTTTTGCAGCAGAGCGCATTGCATTCGCTGCATGGATTTTCAAGTGATTTTTTATTTAACAGCAATCCGTACATATTTTATCAAATGCGGTATGCAATATTTTTTTGGCTTTTCTGCCTCCAGGTGCGCCCAAATATTTTTCGTATAATAGTTTTATTTCTGGATTTTCATCTGATGTTTTTATTTTTAAATTTGAATCAATAGAATAGAGCGCTTTTCTTCTTTGTTCTATTGCATCAAGCGTGGATATGGGCTGACCTGCTCCTCCTACACATCCCCCAAGGCAGGCCATTATTTCAATAAAATGAAATCTGCTTATTTTTTCCTTGTCGTTTAACAAGATTGCGGCGTTTCTAAGGGAGTTTATTATTGCAACATTTATTTTTTTTCCGCAGATATCAAAAAATATTTCCCTAATACCATCAGAACTTCTAAGCTTTTTCGTTTCGATTTTTTCTATTGGAAAGTTGTTTTTTGAAGCATATTTTCTAATGCTTGCCTCACATACCCCTCCGCTTGAGCCAAAGATAATTCCTCCTCCAGAAGCTACACCGAGCATTTGATCAAATTCAGAATCAGAACATTTTTCAATATCGATTTTTTTTTCTTTTATTATTTCTGCTAACTCTTTTGTAGTTAAGACCCCATCTATAACTAATTTTCCATCCATTCTTAATTCAGGCCTTAGCGCTTCTGCTTTTTTTATAGTACAGGGCATTATTGCAACAGAGCAGATTTTTTCAGGAGATATGTTTTTTTCTTTGCAAAACACTGTTTTAATTAATGAACCTACGATTTCCATCGGGCTTTTTACAGTTGCTACGTTAGGAATAAGTTCTGGGTAGGAATGCTCTATAAATGAAACTGTTCCGGGGCAACAAGAATTTATCATTGGAAACGGCCCATTTTTTTTTAATTTTTCTTCAAATTCTGCGCATTCCTCCGTTATTGCAACATCTGCGCCAAAGCTTTTGTCAAAAACATAATCAAAACCTATTTTTCTTAGCGCACAAATAAGTTTTTTTGTCATTATTTCTCCTGGTTTTTTTCCAAAACATTCTCCGATGCTTACGCGCACTGCAGGAGCGATTTGAGCAACCAAGATTTTCTCCTTATTTTTTATTGCATCTTCCAGAAGATTAGATCTCATAGATAAAGATAGCATAAATACCTTTAAATTATTTGGATTTGAATCTTTTTGAAATTTAAGATAGATTTGGATTTTTTGGATATAATATATTTAACGTATCTGAACCAAATATTTGGATTTGATCTGTATAGTAATCTTTCAATTGATAATTGTTAAATAATAACACGCCCTGCCTAAGCTGTTTTTTTGAAATAAATAAATATATCTTATTTGCTAAGCGTTCTTTTAAAAATGCCTCATGTATTTTTGAGCCTCCTTCAACTAAAAGAGAGGTTATTCCTCTTTTTCCAAGATAAACTAGGAGTTTTCTTAGATTCACTATATTTTTTCCTAAAACTGCAACCTCAAATCCTTTTTTTCTTAAAAATAATAATTTGCGTTCATCTGCTCTATTTGTTGTTGCAACAAGAACATTTTTATCTTTTAAAATATTTGAATTTGGGGGTATTTTTAGGGAATTGTCTAGTACTATACGTAAAGGATTTTTATAGGGTAAAACTCTGGAGGTTAAATACGGATTATCTAAAATTACTGTGTTTGCACCTACTAGAATCGCATCATATTTTGACCTTAACTTATGGGAAAATTTATCAGATAATTTATTTGTTATTTTTCTAGTTTTATGAATGCAACCTATAAAACCATCTTTAGTTGATGCTGCCTTTATGGCGACAAATGGTTTTTTTGTTTTGGAATAGTGAAAAAAAATTTCATTTTGTTTTTTTGCTTCTTTTTCTAATACTTTAGAAACGACAATTATTTTATTTTTTTTTAGAATTTCTTCGCCTTTTATTTTTTTTGTTGGGTCTTTTGCTGCAAAAACAACTTTTTTTATTTTATATTTTAGGATTGCATCTGTGCATGGAGGAGTTTTGCCATAATGAGAGCAGGGTTCTAAGGTTACATATAACGTCGATCCTGCTATTTTTGATTTATTCTTAACTGAGTTTATTGCTTCAATTTCTGCATGGTGCATACCTGCCTTTTTATGGAATCCTTTTCCTATAATTTTATTGTCTTTTACTAAAACTGCACCAACATAAGGGTTTGGAGAAGGAAAACCCTTATCTGCAAGGTATAGGGCGATAGACATGAAGCATTTTTCTTGTTTTTTCATATGAGATGGCCCATTTTTTTCTTTTTTGTTTCGAGATATTTTTTATTATATTTGGTTTTGGGAATTATGATTGGCATTCTTTTTGCTATTTTTATTCCGTTTTGTTTTATTTGGTTTATTTTTTCTGGGTTGTTTGTAAGAAGCAATATCAAAGAAATTTGAAAAAAATCCAAAATTTCCTTAACTATTCTATATGTTCTTTCATCCGTCTGAAAACCTAATTGATGATTGGCTTCAACTGTATCAAAACCCTGGTCTTGAAGAGAATAGGCTTTTATTTTATTTAGAAGGCCTATGCCCCTGCCCTCTTGATCTAAATAAATCAAAATTCCTCCTTTTTTTCCTATCTGTTTTAGAGAATATTCTAATTGGGCGTTGCAATCACATCTTAATGAATGAAGATTATCTCCTGTAAGGCATTTTGAATGAACCCGAACTAGTACAGGCTCTTTTAATTTTCCACAAACTAAGGCAAGGTGCTCCTTGTTTTCCTCCTTAAACGCATAGAGCGTAAATTTCCCAAAAGATGATGGAAATTTTGCTTTTGCGATTGGTTTTATCATTCTTCTCAACTCTCTTATCTTCTCAATCTTTTTACAAGAATTATGGCAGCATCAACTGCTCTTTTTGCATATTCTTTTGCCCTGTCTTTTGCTTGTTTTTCTGTTGCATCAGGACCTATTATCCCAAGTGCAATTGGCTTATTTGCTTCAAGAGATAATTTAGTCAAAGAAATTGCTGTTGAATTGGCGATTACTTCATCGTGTTTTGTATCTCCTTTTATTATTGCGCCAAGGGTAACTATAGCATCGGTTTTTTTGTCTAACAGTAATTTTTTTGCTGCAAGTGGAATATCATAAGCCCCTGGAACATGGATTATTTGAAAGATTGTTATGTTTTGTTTTTTTGCATATTCAACTGCACTAAATTCCATTTCTTTTGTTATTTCTTCATTAAAATCTGAGATGGCAATTGAGATTGTAATTGGCATGTTGCATTTTTCAACTATTTCTCCTTCATCTTCTTTTCCTTGTCTTATTCCTTTTCCTGCAAGAGAAATTAATTTATCTGGATTTGTTGAAATCAGTATTGCATTTTGAGCGTGCTTTCTTATCCGATTATTGCATATTTCGAAAAATTCTTGTTCATTCCAACCCTCATTTTCATGGACAAACACCTCAATTATATGTTTATTTGTCAAAAGTTTTGTTTGTTGGATACCAAGTGATGCTTCATGAGCGCATTGGGTGTCTATTGGTGCTCCGCCAACCATACCAAGTGCCATTGCAATATCACAACCACCATCTAAAAGAATTTTGCATTCCACGCCAAGATCTTTTATCCCAGGAACCGTTTTTCTTTTTATTTCAATTTTATCTCCATATTTTGTTTCAAGTTCATCTATTGCAATTTTCCCCATATTTACCCTTGAAAACATTGTATCTACTAATCCTATTTTTATCTTATTATTTTTCATATATTTCACGTCCACTTAAATATTCCAGGTTATTTTTTTTTGCATATAATTTTACTTTTTCTTTTTTGAGCGCTTTTCCTTTTCCAAGCATTTCACATAAAACCATAATTTCTGGAAGATTTGCTTTTTTTGCAAGCTCTAAAGACAGTTCCGTGTGGCCTTTTCTTTTTTCAATTCCTCTTCCAATTAAAAGAAATACGTGGCCGGGTGTATAAAATGACTTAAAAAATTTGTTTTTTGGATTTTTTGAATTTAGTAATTTGGAAAATGATTTTATTGTTAGGCTGCGATCATTATCAGTAATTCCCGTGTAAACCTTTTTGTGGTTTATTGCAATTGAAAATGCGGGTTTGTCTCCGTATGCTGTTTTTTTGCAATCCATTTGTTTTAATTTTGATTTTGAATTTGCAATAATGTCGCTGAAAAATTCAAGGCCAAGTTTTTTTGCAATTTTTTTTGAAATTGCAAGACATATAAGGCCTCCGGCATCTTTTCGCAGGGTTTCTATTTTTTTAGGGGATATGAATTTTGCATTAAACATCATATCTGCTTCACACTCGCGATCGTCAGAATCATAAACTAGGATTATTTTTCCCTTTCTAAGAGAACTAAGTGCTTTTTCAAGATGCATAATATCGATGTATATATAAAATATTACTATTTAAATAGTAACTACCAAAAAAATAGTAATTCCTATTTTAAAATAGATATTATCATAATAAATTAAAAGCGATTAGTCAAATTTAGGTGATTAAATAAATAAATTTCAATCAATTAGTGGTAGTAAAAAAAGCGAACGGGTACTGGTTAAAAGAGAGTTTAGAGATAAGATACCTCTTAGTGATAGAAAAACTGTTCTTTTAGTTGATGATGAATTAAGTATTAGAACTGTTTTAGGATTTTTTTTAAAAGGAGAGGGATTTAGAGTGATTTCTTGTAAAGATGGAATTGAAGGTTTAAATAATTTTAAAAGATTAAAAGAAGAGATTGGGGTTGTAATTACAGATATAGATATGCCAAATATGAATGGTATTGAAATGGTTTTAGGAATTAAAAAAAGTGCAGTTCAAGACCTTCCGATAATTTTTATGAGTGGAAACCACGATCCATCAAGAATAAAAATTTCTGGGTTGGGTAGATGTGATTTTGTTGGAAAACCTTTTGATCTTAGTTTATTACAAGAAAAAATAAAAAAAGGGATAAATGTTTAGAATAAATCCAATTTAGTTTGTCCTATTTTTTTTCCGCGTATGGGTTGTTTTTCCTCTTTTTCTGTTTTTTTATCAAAAGATGTGAGAATTGATTTCATTTTCTTTTCCCGATTTATTGATGCCCAATAAAAATATTCATCTCTGCTGTTTTTTGTTATTAAAATATATACTTGACCTTGGGAAAACCTACCTGTTCTGCCTCTGCGTTGTATTGAACGAATTTCGCTTGGTATCGGCTCATAAAATATTACTACATCCACAGATGGGATATCTAGGCCTTCTTCTCCAATTGAAGAAGAACATAAAAAATTGAATTTGCCTTCCCTAAATTCTCTTATCGTTTCTTCCTGCATTTTTCTTGTATATTCCTCTTTTTTTCCCATAAATTCCTTTGCCAAAATAGAATTATTGTTTAGGTGTGTTGAAATTTGTTTTACCTGCTCTCTGTATTGGGCAAAAATTATTCCTTTTTTGTTTGATTTGGATAGTTCTTTTACAATATTTGTTAGTAAAATAAGTTTTGGGTGTAATATATCCTCTTCTTTTATGATTTTTTTTATTGTTGGGTTATTTAATAAAATTTTTGATGATTTTGATTCTTTTTCAGATAATTTTAAGAGATATTTTTTAAGAGTTGAAAGTGATTGTGTTTCTAGAAGTTCAACCATATGAAGCAAATTTAAAAGAATAGAATAATACATTAATATTAGATATTTTTTGTTGTTTTTGGAATTTATTATTTTGTTTTGTAATTGGAGAAATAGGGTTTTTGATTTTATTATTGGTGTAAAACCAAAAAGAGCTAGTGTTTTTGAATATTTTTTAATTAAATCATCAAGCTCTATTTTAAATTCTAAATATTTTGGTGGAAGGTTTACAAATTCCCAATTGATAGTGGTTTTATGAATATATGGGAGAATGTCCTTATCTGTTGAAAGTTTAAGCTCTATGTTTGAAATATTAAGATTTGATAAAACCTCTTCTATGTGCTCCTTTTTCCCGCCGGGGGATGCAGTAAGCCCTAGAACAAGGGTTTGTGTGGTTAGTTTTTTTGAAATTTGGGTATATGCATAGTCCCCAACTGCCCTATGTGCTTCGTCAAAAACTACAAGTGAAAGAGAATTTGGATCAAAAAGACCATTATTAATATCATTTCTTATTGTTTGTGGGGTTGAAAGGATGATTTTTTTTTCATATTCTTTTTTTCTTTTTGAAGGTTGGGTGTTTCCTGTAACTATAGTTACAAAATCTTTTAGATCGTTTAGTTCTTGAGTAACTGAATTAAAATGCTGTTCAATTAATGGTTTTGTTGGGGAAAGAAAAAGTATTTTTCCAACGAGGTGTTTTTTTTCAATAAGCATTATTGCAATAAGAGTTTTTCCAAGGCCAGTTGGAAGAACAACAAGAGTATTGCCGTGTCTGAGAATAGAGGTATAGATATTTGTTTGATATTCTCGTGGTGTGGTTATCATTAATAAGATTAAGATATGCAAAAAAATAAAATAGTAGTAGGGGGCCAAAGTTCCATAATTAAATAACTAATTATTTTTATAATTATTAAAAAATAATTGTAACCATAGTTACATTTATATATTTATTTAATTAAATACTATTATGTTTTATGTTTATTTTTATGATTTAAAACCAAAAAATCCAAAAGAATACAACAAATTAAAACGAAGGTTTTATTACCATTTTAATAAATTAAATCTAAAAAAATCATATTGGAAAACAAAATCTGTTCTCGTAGTTCCTCCTGAAATAGAACAAATTATTGATTCTTTTTTTGTTTCTTTCAAACCAGATATTGAAGTATATAAATTACAAACCAAATTTATTGAAGATCTATAAAATAGTGGAAGTGTAGGGTGTCAGTTTATATTCATTTCAAAAAACCCTATCTCAAATTCAATATTTCTTCTTTCTAGCTCTTTTTTTGAAACCTCCCCAAATTCTCCAATTTTTTCCTTTCCAAAAAATAAGGAAGCAGCACCTTCATTAAATTTATTACTCTCTAATTTTTCAAAAGAAATTTTGTCCTTCAAACCCAATTCAAAAATAATTTTTTGTGAAAAACTTTTTATTTCATTAAAATCTATTTTTTTATCCATTATCCCAAAAGAAATCTTTTTTCTTTCAATTCTATCTTCATAATCTATTCCAATTTCATAAATTTTTTGAGGAATACCCTTCATTTTATTATCATTTAAATTTCGCATAATTGATTCAAACAAATTATCCCGCAAATATGCAACATCTAAAGTACACGGATTAATTATTTTTATTGCCTTATCTGTTGCAGGCTTATCAACCAAAACAGTATTCATAACCTCAATAAAACCAAGGCCATTCATAATTTCTCTAATTTGTTTTTCCATAATGCTTTTTTTACCCAAAACCCCACTACAATAAAAATCTGGGATAGTAGGCTTAAAATTTTCATATCCATATCCAATAGCAATATCCTCAATAATATCTATATAATTTATGATATCTGCCCTATAAGGAGGAATTAAAATTGTTTTTCCTTCAATAAAATATCCCATTTTCTCAAGGGCAGATGATATTTCTTTTTCATTTAATTTTAATCCAAGCACTTTATTTATCTTATTTTTATTTATTTTTTCTTTTTTATACTCTAGTTTAGGATGCTTTTCATCATTTATTTTTACAAAATATATTTCTCCTCCAATATCTTTTATAGAACAGCAAAGTATATTCATCGCGCTTTCAACACTTTCCTTATGGGTTCCGGTAACTTCTATAAAAATATTTTTTACTCCTTTTTTTAATTTTGTTCTCTCCTCATTAATTATTGGTGGAAAAGAGATTACTTCTTTACTATTTTCCTCATAAATTAAAGGATATTTTCCTTTCAAAACAAGTTTTTCATATTCTATTCCTTTTGGATGCTTTTCAAGAATTTCTCCAATGCTCATCCTATTTTCAAAATCCAAAGGAGTAAAATTAAACTCTTTTACACAACCATATATCAAAGGAAAGTTAATAACATCTAAATTATGAATTCCGATCGCAAGTTTTTTTCTTTTTCTTCCAAAAGTATCATGCATTTTCTCCTGCGCATCTATAAGCATTTCTATTTCATTATCATTTAATTCTACATTTTTTATTACACACGCGCTTATATATGGCCTTATTTTTTTTATATTTTTTTCAACCTTTATTAAATAATCTAAATCTTTACATTTATATTTTTCATTTTTTTTAAAATAGGAGTTTATAACCCTAATAATTCCTTGTGCAAGATAGCAATCCGGCCGATTTGGAGTGACCTCTATTACAAATTTTTCCCCATCTAATTCATTTGGTAAACCCAAAAGCCCCAAAATCCTACCAATCTCCTCTCTTTTTTTATTTGTCTTTTTTTCCAAATAAGATGCATCAACATTTATTACAGCCATATAAAATAACCTCATTTTCCTTAACTTTTTTTGCAAGATTTGAAACATATTCTGAAAAATATTGTTCATTTAAGCAGCCACAACAACATTCTTTTCCAACTGCCTCGATAAGCCCCTCAATACTAATATAGCCAAGGCTTTCAACATCCAAATATTCTTTTATTTCTTGAATGCTTTTTTGGCTCCCTATTAGTTCTTTATAAGATGGCATATCCACCCCATAAAAACAAGGCGCTTTTACAGGAGGACAGGTAATTCTTAAATGAACTTCAATTGCCCCAGCGTTTTTTACCATTTTTACAATTTCTTTCATTGTAGTGCCGCGCACAATACTATCATCAAAAAGAACAATTCTTTTTCCACTAAGAACGCTTTTTATTGGGTTTAATTTTCTTTTAACCGCCCCTTTTCGTTTTTCCTGCGAGTTCATAATAAATGTCCTTCCAATATATCTATTTTTTATGAGCCCTTCTTCATATGGAATTTTTGTTTTTTGTGAAAAGGCAAGCGCTGCTGTTCTTGAAGTGTCTGGTACAGGAACAACAATATCTGCATCCACAGGATGCTCTTTTGCAAGAATTTCTCCAAGTTTTTTTCGTACTTCATTAACAGATTTATCGTTTATAATAGAATCGGTCCTTGAAAAATATACATATTCAAACATACAATTTTTTCTCTCTTTTTGTAAAATACTTTTTCTATATAATTTATTATCTTTTATAAGCGCCATTTCTCCTCCACCTATAGTCCCACAATACTCAAAGCCATTTATATCAAGTGCAACAGATTCTGATGCAAAAGAATATCCATTATTTGATTTTCCCCAAACAAGGGGCCGTATTGCGTGAGGATCTCGAAAAACAACAAGCTGCCCATTTACAATCCATACCACTGAATAAGAGCCGATAACTTTTTTCATTAAAACTTCAATAGATTGCTCGATTGTTTTTCCTTGTTTTAATTCATAATCAAGAATATAAAGCAAAGGCTCACTATCAACAGTCCCACAAAACACATACCCTTTTTTTTCAAGCTCTTTTTTTAAATCCAAATAATTTGATATGTGCCCATTATGCGCGAGCGCCATATTGTTATAATAAACTGGCTGTACATCCTCTATTTTACATCTTCCAGTAGTTGGGTATCTCGTATGCCCAATTGCAATAGTTCCATCTATTTTCAAATCATTTTCATTAAATATTTCGCATACGAGTCCAAGCCCTATCCTTCTTTCTAATTTTTCATTATCATAAACAACAAATCCAGAAGCATCCTGCCCGCGGTGCTGTAATGATAAAAGAGATTCATATATCATATAAGAAATATCTTTTCTCTCATTAAGGATTATCGCTGCAACTCCGCATTCCTCTTTTAATTG